>CAISYX010000140.1 GCA_903889815.1 uncultured Gammaproteobacteria bacterium | reverse complement strand
TGCCGGCCGATTACGTGCAGGCCCTGAAATACATCCGCCGCGGCACAGCCTACAAAGGGGCTTTCCAGGCGAAGGAACGTTTCTGGGAGAAGCAAGGCATCTTCGGCGGCATCAGCTGGACCAATCAGCCTATTCGCCAGATCTGGTACCCGCCACATGGCATACACAAAGCCAAGGGCGTCGTCCTTGCTGCCTATGATTACGGCAACGGCATGCCCTTTACGCGCATGACCCAGGAACAGCGCATTGAAGCGATGATTGCGCAGGGCGAGAAAGTACATCCGGATTACCGCCAGCAGGTTGAAAAAGGCGTCACCATTGCCTGGCACCGCATGAATTACATGCTGGGATGTTCAGCCCGCTGGAACGTCGAGACTCCTGAAGAAGAAGCCATATTCGCCAGATTGCAGGGTTCCGTGGATGGGCGTTACTGGTGTATTGGCGATCAGGTCAGCCACCACACCGCGTGGATGGAAAGCGCCATTCAGTCCGCCCATGTTGCCCTCGCGGATCTGGATGCCCGTGTTCGAGCTGAGGCCACAAGCGCCTGAGCGGCCACTGAGCGCCATTGGAGACAAGCATGTTGAAGGCAGTTTCGATCAGATCATTGAGTGTCAGGAAGCCACTGGCTCGACTGCTGGTGGCGCTGCTGCTGGCCCTGCAGGGCTTTGGCGGCGCCTCCTGGGCGAACACTGTCAGCGGCAGCAACGGGGCCGTCAGCTCCCGTTCGGCGCTGGCCTCTGAAGTGGGAGTCGAAATACTGCGGCAGGGTGGCAATGCCATCGATGCCGCAGTAGCCGTTGGTTTTGCCCTGGCGGTGACCTATCCGTCTGCTGGCAATATCGGCGGAGGAGGCTTCATGGTCATCCGTCTGGCTGATGGTCAGGTGCTGACGCAGGACCACCGCGAAAAGGCGCCGCTGACAGCCTCAACGGACATGTTTCTTGATGCCAATGGCGATGTGGATCGCGAGTTGTCGCTGTTCAGTCTGCAGGCTTCCGGCGTTCCGGGATCTGTCGCTGGCATGCTGGATGCTCTGGAAAAGCACGGCACCATGACGCGGGAGCAGGTGCTGGCTCCGGCCATTGCACTCGCGGAGCAAGGCTTCGTGCTGAACGAAGACCTCGCCGGTGACTTCAACGACACCATGCCCTACTTCGAGCGCCATCCGGCATCGCAGACCATCTTCACCAACAACGGCTCGCCTTACCGTGCCGGCGATCTGTTTGTCCAGGCCGATCTGGCCGAGAGTCTGAAGCGCGTGTCTGCCCAGGGACGCGACGGCTTCTACAAGGGGCCGACGGCCGACCTGATCGTGGCCGAGATGCAACGCAATGGCGGGCTGATCAGTCACGAAGACCTCGAGACTTACGACGTTGTCTGGCGGGAGCCTATCCGCGGCGACTATCGCGGCTACGAGATCTGGTCCATGCCGCCCCCGTCTTCCGGGGGCGTGGTCCTGATGCAGATTCTGAACATGCTGGAATCTTATGACATCGGCACACTGGGATGGGGCAGCTCGCAGACCGTGCATCTGACGGTAGAGGCGCTGCGTCGCGCCTATGCTGATCGCGCCGAGCACCTGGGCGACCCAGACTTTTACCCCGTGCCCATCGACAAGCTGATCAGTAAGGACTATGCCCTGGAGCGCTTCGAGGGCATGGACCCGCAGGCCGCCAGTGACAGTGAAGAAGTATTCGCGGGCAACTGGGTGGATGAGAGTATGGACACCACTCACTTCTCAGTCGTGGATGGGCAGGGCAATGCCGTGTCAGTAACGACCACCCTCAATGGCAGCTATGGCAATCGCATAGTAGTGCCCGGCGCTGGCTTCCTGCTCAACAACGAGATGGATGACTTCTCTGCGAAGCCCGGCAGTCCCAACATGTACGGGCTCCTCGGCGGCGAAGCCAACAAGATAGAGCCTGGCAAGCGCATGCTCAGCTCCATGACACCGACAATTGTTGTCAAAGATGGCGCCACCGTTCTGGTCACTGGCTCTCCCGGTGGCTCTACCATCATCAATACGGTTCTCCACATCGTCATGAATGTCATTGATCATGGCATGGGCGTGGAAGAGGCCGTGGCGAGTCCACGTTTCTATCACCAGTGGAAGCCCGACCAGATCCGCTTCGAGCGTGATTCCATCAGTGCTGAAACCCGCTCCACACTCGAGTCCATGGGGCACCGTGGTTTTGTAGAGGCCGGGTTTGCATATGGCGATGCCAATTCCATCGTCGTGCAGGACGGGCAGATTGAAGCCACGTCAGATCCCCGCAGCGCAGGAGGCGCAGCCGCGTATTGATTGACCGTCCATGATTTGCTCTCACAGACGTTGTAGTGACGTTTTTTCGGGAAGACCTGCAAGGCTCTTCCCTTTTTTTTGGCGCTTTTTCTGGCCAGTATGATGTATTCGAGTAGAATGCCCGGCACATCCACTCCCAGCACTGACATTTGCCAACTCTTCGCACTCCGAGGATTTCATCCCACCCATGAAGACGCTTTATTTGCTCAGACACGCAAAATCGAGCTGGGCGGCGCCCGACCAAAAAGATTACGACCGCCCCCTTGATGAGCGCGGCCTTCAGGATGCTCCGGAAATGGCTGCCCGGCTCAAAGCCCGCGGGGTCAGTGTCGATCTGGTGGTCAGCAGTCCTGCGCTGCGGGCATTGAGCACCGCGCGCATCGTTTGTGAAGTTCTGGGAAAGGGGCAGGCCTGCATTCTGGAGAATCGGCAGATCTATCTTGCTGGCAGCCCCAAACTGCAACAGCTCATCAGTTTTTTCGATGAGACGGCAGAGAGCGCCATGCTCGTG
>CAISYX010000139.1 GCA_903889815.1 uncultured Gammaproteobacteria bacterium | reverse complement strand
TGCAGTTGGGTTTTACAGTCGATATACAGACGCATGTGAGGCGGCCATCGCAGGCGATGGATATATGGCAGCACTCTACGCGTTGCCGCCGCAGTGCGGGGTTTGGCGGGTCTCAACGGGAAAAGGAGCCACAGCCCTAGCCATCCTCACTGAAAGATCGGAGTGTGATTTTGTACGCACGTCCGCACGGATTGCGCGCAGTGCTTGCGCCCCGCCAGCGCCAGTCGAACTGCAAACTCCTCCGGCGTGTCCCAGCGCAAGTGCGTGCCCGGGACCAACTCCAGCCCGGGTTCGGGGCGCTGCGCGGCGTTCGCCGGGTTGAAAAACAACTGAGTGTTCATGAATGCCGCCGGCCCCTGAGTCGAAGAATCCTGGAAGGTGCGCAAACCCCTGAGAGCAGTAACGTGTGGTGATGAAAGAGGAGGATGCGTACATGTGTTTCCCCGAACCGGCACAGGATTGGCGCTGGCAGTGTACACCCGGGCCCGCAGCGCCAAGAAATCCGAGGCCCAAAAAAAACCGAAACAAAATACTCAGATTTTGTTTCGGTTCCAGTCTACTAGACGACCGACTTCAATTTTCCCATTTACGATTTACTGCGACTGCTTGCATTTACGAGTACTGCTCTACTTCTTGCTGCTACCCATTTCCGTAGATCAGTGATGAGAAGATTAGTACACATGATGCAAAGAATTATTGATCCAAATCAGACTTTCGTCGATTGCAGATAGAAAGACGGGGAAATTTCAGTAGCCGCTGACACTGACCTTGGCGATGGCTTTGAGGCCAGCCATGTCGATTACGTGAATTTCCTTGTTGTCGACTTTCACGATGCTTTGCTTTTGCAGGCGACTGAACACGCGCGACACCGTTTCCAGTGTGACACCCAGGTAACTGCCAATGTCGGCGCGAGTCATGGCGAGACGGAACTGCGAGGGAGAGAGCTTGCGGCGGTGATTGCGGCTGGAGATGCTCAACAGCAGCGCGGCAACCCGCTCTTCTGCGGCGTTGCTGCTGACCAGCGTGAGCATCTGCTGATCCTTGACGATCTCCTGTCCCATGAGACGGAAAAATCGCCCCTGCAAAGAAGGAATTCGGGCGCTGAGTTCTTCCAGCAGATGAAAGGGTATCTCGCAGAAGGAACCGGTCTCCAGGGCCATGGCAGAACTGCCGTGGTGATTGCTGCTGATGCCATCCATGCCGACGATCTCGCCCGGCAGGTACAAGCCTGTCACCTGTTCTACGCCGTCCAGCGTTGTCTTGAAGGTCTTGAAGCTGCCCGCACGAATTGCGTAGATCGCCTGGAAGTCGTCGCCTTCGCGGTAGAGATAATCCCCTTTGCTCAGCGCCCGGCCACGTTTGACGATCTCATCCAGATGGCTGATCTCGACGGCGTCCAGGGCAATGGGCAGGCACAGTTCGCCCAGCCGGCAATCACCACACGAGACTGATGGATTGGAATGACAAGTCCGGCCATGGGAGATGTCTTTGGCAAGACCATGAACGTCAGTAGCAGAAGATTTCACGGAAAGGCTGCCTTTTTCATTGGGAGCTGGATTTGCATGCATTGTAGTCCAATCGCCGCTCACGGCAAGGCCCGTCGTGCATTGGCTCCACAACGCAATTCCGGAGTCACCCGGGGAAGGGTCAAATGGCTCTCGAGAATACTGACTTGAGTACTCCTGCATTCTGCAGATAGGCATCAAACACCATGCAGATATTGCGCAGCAGCAGGCTGCCGCGTGCACTGATCCGCAGGCGCTTCCAGCCATCGCGCTCGATCAGGCCATCCTGTTC
>CAISYX010000138.1 GCA_903889815.1 uncultured Gammaproteobacteria bacterium | reverse complement strand
CTGTCGGTGTCGTCCACCGCCATCGTGCTGCAGACGCTCAATGAGAAAGGCCTGCTGAAGTCGGACGGCGGCCAGGCCAGTTTCGCCGTGCTGCTGTTCCAGGACATTGCCGTCATTCCCATGCTCGCCCTGCTGCCCCTGCTGGCCATGCCCGAGCTGTTCGCCGATCTGTCGTCCGCAGCGGCCAGCCATGGCGCCACCGATGCCGAGCACAGTGCCAGCCTGAGTCTGGTGGAAGGGCTCAATGGCTGGCAGACGGCGCTGGTCACCCTGGCAGCCATCGCCGGCGTGGTGCTGGTGGGCAACCGGCTGACCGCGCCCCTGTTCCGCTTCATAGCCTCGGCGCAACTGCGGGAATTGTTCACCGCCACGGCGCTGCTGCTGATCGTGGGCATCGCGCTGCTGATGTCGCTGGTGGGCCTGTCGCCCGCGCTGGGCACCTTCCTGGCCGGCGTGGTGCTGGCCAACAGTGAGTACCGGCACGAGCTGGAGTCCGACATCGACCCCTTCAAGGGCCTGCTGCTGGGACTGTTCTTCATGACGGTGGGCGCGGGCATCAACTTCGGCTTGCTGCTGGCCGACCTGTGGACCATCCTGGCGCTGACCCTTGGCCTGATCGTCATCAAGGCCGGGGTGCTGCTGATCGTGGGCAAGATGTTCGGCCTGCAGGGCGCCAACCGCTGGCTGATTGCCCTGAGCCTGGCGCAGGCGGGGGAGTTCGGCTTCGTGCTGCTGTCGTTCACCGTCGGCATTGCCGTGCTGCCCGCCGAGGTGGCCGACCAGCTGCTGCTGATCGTGGCGCTGTCGATGCTGCTGACGCCGCTGCTGTTCATCGTGTACGAGCGCTTCATCGCGCCGCACTTCGAGACGCGCACCGAGCGCCCCGCCGATGCCATCGAGGAGAAGTGCAAGGTGATCATTGCCGGCCACGGTCGGGTGGGCGGCATCGTCAACCGCATGCTGCGCGGCTCGGGTTTCGAGACCACGGTGATCGACTACAGCGCCTCCACCCTGGAGATGCTGCGCGCCTTCAACGTGAAGGTGTATTACGGCGACGCCACGCGCCCCGACCTGCTGCACGCGGCGGGGATCGAGGAGGCCGACCTGATGGTGATCACCATCGACGACAAGGAACACATCACCAAGCTGACGCGCTACGTCGTCGCCCACTACCCCCATGTGCACGTGATCGCCCGCGCGGTGGACCGTCACCATGTTTACGACCTATGGGCGGCGGGCTGTCGCGACATCATCCGCGAGACCTTCGACAGTTCGCTGCGGGTGGGCCGCTCGGCCTTGATCGCAATGGGCGCGAGCAGCGAGCGGGCGCAGCAGATCAGCAGCGAGTTCGAGATGGTGGACCGCCGCTACATGCGCGAGATGGCGGGGCTGTACAACCCGGACATTCCCAGTCACCAAAACCCGGCCTATGTTGCCAAGGTGAAGGAGCTGAGCGAGGAGTGGGCGCGGCAGATGCGCAAGACAACCAAAGACACTCCCCCGCGTTGAATCCCTGTAGGAGCGAGCCCTGCTCGCGAACTGCCTTTTGTAGGATCAGGTCGCGAGCAGCGCTCGCTCCTGTAGTCAGCACCCAATTTCTTTCCTGGAGCCACCCCGTGCCCAAGTTCACGCCGCGCCTTGCCGCCTTTGTCCTGCTCTGCCTCGTCACCACTCACAGCGCCGCCGACGACCGCAGCGACGCCATCGCGCTGTTCAACTTCGCGCAGAGCACCTACCCCGTCCACTTCAGCCCCGCCAGCGACGCGGTGGAGGAGATCGAGGGCTATCTGGTGCGCTATTTCGCCGCCACCAACACCTACCTGGGCACCCGCGGACAGGAGGTCTATGTGCGGGGAGACGCCTTCGGCGCCGGGGTCATCCGCGTGGGGGTGATCTCTGACTTCATCAGCAAGCAGTCCGACGGTGTGATCGACATCAGCAAGGCCATTTTGCTCAGCCGGGCAGCCACCTGCAGCCAGTACGCCGGGCAGTACCGGGCCTTCGTCAAGGACGTAAAGCGCAACATG
>CAISYX010000137.1 GCA_903889815.1 uncultured Gammaproteobacteria bacterium | reverse complement strand
TGCACGTGCCACAGGAGTGGATAGAAAAATACCGGGGCCGCTACAACGCCGGATGGGACGCGGTGCGCGAGCAGCGGCTGGCGCGCCAAAAAACAATGGGCCTGGTGCCCGCTGAAACCCGGCTGGCCCCTCCCAATCCGAATGTGCAAGCCTGGGAATCGCTGGCGCCCCCAGAGCGCGCGCTGTGCGCCCGACTGCAGGAAACCTACGCGGGCTTCCTCTCGCACGCTGACGCGCAGATCGGCCGACTGGTCGACTACCTGGCCTTAACTGGCCAGTTGGAAAACACGGCCATCGTGCTGCTATCGGACAACGGCGCCTCCGGCGAGGGCGGACCGACCGGTGCGGTCAACATCCGCCGGCATATGAGCATGGAGCGCGAGACGATCGAGTACGGCCTGGCACATATCGACAAGATCGGCAGCCAGTACTCTTTTCCACACTATCCAATGGGATGGGCACAGGCATCCAACACGCCGCTCAAGTGGTTCAAGCGAAACACCCATGGCGGCGGAATCCGCGCGCCGTTGGTTGTCCACTGGCCCGCGGGAATCCGCGATGCTGGCGGCATCCGTCACCAATATCACCATGTCAGTGACGTGGTTCCCACCTTGCTGGACGTCCTGGGCGTGCAACCGCCAGAGATCCACGCGGGTCACGCGCAGATGCCGCTGCACGGTATCAGCATGGCGTACTCCTTCGACGGGGCCGACTTGCCGACTCGCAAGCAGACCCAGCACTTCGAGATGGCTGGCGACCGCGCGATCTGGCACCGCGGCTGGAAGGCGGTCGCCCGCCATACAAAGGGTGAGGATTTCGATGCCGACCGCTGGGAGCTTTATCACCTGGACAAGGACTTCGCTGAGATTGAGGACCTGGCGGGCCAGCATCCGCAGAAGGTGCAAGAACTCGTGGACCTTTGGTGGGCGGAGGCGCATCGTTACGGCGTGTTGCCACTGGACGACCGCGACGTCGAACGCTCATTGGAATGGTCGCGGCAGCAGGTCCCCCGGAGCTTCAAATTACAAGCCGGCATGGCCCGCCTGGACCGCCAGCTGGTGCCGCCTATCAACGACCGCAGCTGGCGTCTGCGAGCGCAATTGCGAGAAGTGCAGCCCAAGGCCCATGGCATCGTAGTGGCCTGCGGCAGCCGCTTCGGCGGCTACCAACTTCACTGCCAGGGCGGCAAGGCAGTCTTCACCTATGCCGTCCATGAGAGCCTGTCCCACCGCCTCGAAGTCAATCTACCCCCGGGTAGCGCCACGCTGGAGGTAAGCTTCGCCCGCACAGGTGAACGTACAGGCAGATTCGACTTGTGGGCCAATGGGATACACGGCGGAGCGGCGCAAGTCGCGCGTACCTGGCTGATCTTCGGAATGACCGGGGGCTTGACCTGCGGCGAAGGCAACATTCCCGTGACAGACGAATGCCTTCCCCCGGCAACAGTGTCTGGTCTGACCATCGCGGAAGTGGTCATCGAGGTAGAGGCAGATTCGCAGGCGGAGACGAATGCCTTCGGCGCAGTCCTTCAGGAACAATGACCCCACTCACCACGCGGGGCGGCTTTCTCTGCTGGTTTGATAATCGAATGCGTATGCCGAGCAAGGTGAATTTCACAACATGAATAAGCGCCCCAACATCCTCTTCATCATGGCTGACGACCATGCAGCCAAGGCCATCAGCTGCTACGGACACGGCATTAACCACACTCCCCACATTGACCGCCTGGCCCATGAAGGCATGCGGATGAACCACTGCTACGTCAGCAACTCCATCTGCACGCCCAGCCGCGCTGCGATCCTGACCGGCACCTACAACCATGTGAACGGCGTCATGACACTGGCTGACGGAATCAATAATCGCCTGCCCAATGTGGCCAAGCACCTGCGCGGCAGCGGCTACCAGACTGCGATCTTTGGCACGTGGCATCTGGGCGAAGGCCCGGCGCACCCGCCCACAGGCTTTGACGCCTGGGCGGTAGTGCCGGGCCAGGGCGACTATCACGACCCGGTGTTCCATGAGCCTGCAGGC
>CAISYX010000136.1 GCA_903889815.1 uncultured Gammaproteobacteria bacterium | reverse complement strand
TTCGTGCCGTGATACAGCCCGGTGGCTCCATGCGCGACGAAGAAGTGATAGCAGCAGCAGATGAAGCGGACATGGCCATGGTCTTCACGGGCGTGCGGCATTTCCGTCACTGAGTCTGGCAACTCTGGGAAGTTCTCCATACGGAGAGAACGCAGGAAACATTATGAATGTACTGATCATCGGCAATGGAGGACGTGAACACGCCATTGCCTGGCGCATAAAACAATCGCCGCAGGCCGGAAAAATCTACGTTGCCCCAGGCAATGCCGGCACCGCGACTGAGGCCGGCGTCGAGAATGTGTCCATCGACACTCTTGATTTTCCCTCTCTGCTTGCCTTCGCAAAGGCCCATGATGTTGCGCTGACGATCGTGGGACCCGAGGCCCCTCTCGTGGCTGGCGTGGTCGACTACTTTCGCGAACACGGTCTGCGCTGCTTCGGCCCGTCGCAGAACGCCGCGCAGCTGGAAGGCTCCAAAGCCTTCACGAAGGACTTCCTGCACCGCCATGGCATTCCCACGGCGAAGTAACGCAACTTCACGGACATCGACGCAGCCATTGCCTATGTTCATGAGCAGGGCGTGCCGATCGTCATCAAGGCGGATGGACTGGCTGCTGGCAAGGGCGTGATCATTCCCCAGACGCTGGCCGAGGCGGAGTCCACGATTCATGACATGCTCTCCGGCAACAAGTTCGGCAATGCCGGCCACCGTGTGGTGATCGAGCAGTTCCTGCGCGGCGAGGAGGCCAGCTTCATTGTGATGGTGGATGGCAACAATGTCCTGCCGTTCGCGACTTCACAGGATCACAAGGCGCGGGACGACGGCGACAAAGGGCCGAATACCGGCGGCATGGGGGCCTATTCACCAGCGCCCGTGGTGACGCCGGCGGTTCACGACAAGGTCATGCGCGAGATTATCATGCCAACCGTGAACGGCATGCGCGCCGATGGCAATCCCTACACCGGCTTTCTCTACGCCGGCCTGATGATTGCCGACAATGGCGACGTCAATGTGATTGAATTCAACTGCCGTTTTGGCGACCCGGAAGCGCAGCCCGTGATGATGCGTCTGCAGTCCGACCTGATCACGCTGTGCAACGCCGCCATCGACGGTCAGCTGGATCATCAGAGTGCCGAATGGGATCCGCGTCCGGCTGTGGGTGTTGTGCTGGCCAGTGGCGGCTATCCGGATGCTTACGCAAAAGGCGACGTTATCTCCGGACTGCATGCCAATACCGCCGCTGACCGCAAGGTCTTCCATGCCGGCACAACGTTGCGCGGCAGCGATGTTGTCACCAATGGAGGTCGGGTGCTTTGTGCCACGGCACTCGGCACAACCGTCACAGAAGCTCAGCGTGCTGCCTACGAACTGATCGACACTCTGCACTGGAACAATGTCTATTTCCGGCGCGACATCGCGTACCGTGCCATAGCGAGGGAACATGCCTGACTTACAGCGCTCACAATTCTCAGGGCTGGACCAATTGATCGTGCAATTTGACCAGGCGCTGCGCACATTGGTACCAGGCAGCAGCGCAGCACAGCGACCTTCGCCTGCATCCCGCCTCGAAGACGAAGCTTTCGCCGACGCCGATCGGCGCAAAGTAACCGGGCTCATGCGCATCAACCACACCGGGGAAGTGTGCGCACAGGCGCTTTATCAGGGGCAGGCATTGACTGCCCGTCTGCCCGATATACGCCAGGCCATGGAACATGCTGCGCAGGAAGAAGTGGATCACCTGGTGTGGTGCGAGCAGCGACTACGGGAGCTGGACAGTCACCCCAGCGCCTTGAACCCGGCTTGGTACGCGCTGTCGTTCGGAATGGGAGCGGCGGCTGGACTGGCGGGCGACAAGTGGAGCCTTGGTTTCGTTGCTGAAACCGAACAGCAAGTCAGCGAGCATCTGCAGGAACATCTGGAACAGTTGCCACGAAATGACGCCAGGAGCCGAGCGATACTCGAACAGATGCTGGTCGATGAGCGTATTCATGGCGAGACCGCGAAACAGGCAGGCGGCGCGGCACTGCCACCGCCTGTCAAAGTCGCGATGAAACTGATGTCAACGCTGATGAAGGGACTCGCTTACCGCGTCTGAGACACTACTCAGGCACAATCTCGAAGCCGTGAGTGACGTGCACACCGCCCTTTTCCAACATGATCGTCGCTGAACAGTATTTCTCCGCCGAAAGGGCAACGGCTTTCTCTACCTGCTTCTCGCTCAGATCCTTGCCACTGACACGAAAGTGCAGGTGAATCTTTTCGAACACGGCAGGTATGGCATCCGCTCGAACGGCAGTGACATCGGTCTCGCAGCGCGTCACATTCTGACGAGCTTTCTTCAGGATGGCGACCACATCGAAAGACGAACAACCGCCCACGCCGATCAGCAGCATTTCCATCGGACGAAACCCTACGTTGCGGCCGCCACTCGTTTCCGGCCCGTCCATCAGCACCGCGTGACCGCTGCCGGACTCACCCAGAAACATTACATCGTCTATCCAGCGTATCGTTGCTTTCATCTTTGGCTCTCTGTCATCAGTCTTTGTTCAGTAAGCGCCACGGGCAGGCAGGCTGGCCCCTTCGTGAACGGCGTCGTGAGAGTAACACAGGCCGGCGTTGCCGACGAAGTGTGCTGTCATTCACAGCATACACAGACTATGGTATACATCTGCCACGTTCAAATTACAGCCTGGATGGCGTTGTCCAATCCCATCCAACGCGTGTTGCCGTCGAGGAGATTCACACTATGGCGCTCATGGCCATTACGCCACACATCAAAGATCTGGAAAATTTCCTGACCAATTGCCATCGGCGTAAATACCCCAACCGCAGCACCATCATTTACGAAGGTGACACCTGCAATACCCTGTATTACATCATCGAGGGTTCTGTATCGGTGGTGCTGGAAGATGATGATGGCAAGGAAGTGGTCATTGCCTATTTGAATCCAGGCGACTTCTTCGGGGAAATGGGCTTGTTTGAACAGAAGGAAGCGCGCAGCGCCTGGTGCCGCGCACGGACCGCCTGCGAAATAGCGGAAATCAGCTACGCCAACTTCAACAACTACATCCGGGTGCACCCGGAGATCGTGTTCACCATCGGCAAACAGATGGCACACCGTCTGCGCAATACCACCCGCAAAGTCGGCGACCTCGCGTTTTACGACGTTACCGGCCGTATTGCCCGCACGCTGATCGAACTGAGCAAGGAACCCGATGCCATGACGCATCCCGATGGCATGCAGATCAAGATCACCCGTCAGGAACTGGGGCGACTCGTGAATTGCTCGCGGGAAATGGCAGGGCGCGTGTTGAAGACGCTGGAAGAGCAGGACCTGATCACGGTCAAGGGCAAGACCATCGTGGTGTTCGGCACGCGCTGACACTCAATCGCTCACTCGGTCGCGAACTGCATGCCGCCGTTGCGCGCTGCTGCCAGGGACTCTCGCAACTTCTTCACCTGATCCAGTTTTTCCGACTTTTCGCGCCCCTGCAGCGGGCCACTGGCCAGATACCCTTCCGCCATTCGCAGCAATCCCGGCACATTGCCGTACTGCGCTGCATTCAGAGCAAGTTCTGCCATATGAATACTGGAATTGACTGCGACTACGACAGTCAGTGTTCCCAAATGCCGGGCCGTTGACTCGAGTTGCTCAGCACGTACCTGATTGCTCTGATACAGGCGCCGGATGATGACCATGGCGTCGCTGATATGGTTGCGCACACGTTGCACATCCCGATCGCTGCTCAGGCTGGTGCGCTTTTCGGCTTTTGTTGCGCGGGCTTCGTTCGCCGGCTTCTCCCCTTTGGCGTCACCCGCACCGGCCGCAGGCGCGGCACTGGCCTGGCGAATCTCCTGCTCAAGGTCGGCACGTCCCGGGTCCAGTTTCTGGATGCGGACCAGATCGGCCTTGAGCGCCTGGTTCAGAATGCGCAGTGTTTCCGCATTGTCATCCACTTCCTGCAGTCCGCGAATGACGGCACGCGTTTCATTGCGGCGACGATCGAGCGCGGCAAGCCGGTAAAGGCGTATGACATTGCCTTCCTGTCGCTCCTGCGCGTAACGGGCAAGCACCACCGACCCGACCATGAGGACAAGCAGGAACACAATCATGTACAGGCTGGAAAGCACCATCACACACCGGAATACAGTAAAGGCGACGCACACTGGCGTCTCACAATCTGTTATCGGCGCAATCGGCGCGAGGTTTACAGAAAAACAAACAGAAGCAGCAAATTAAATCAGCAGCCCGATCCAGACCAG
>CAISYX010000135.1 GCA_903889815.1 uncultured Gammaproteobacteria bacterium | reverse complement strand
TGGCAAAGACATAGAGCTCTACGTCAGCAATATCCGCGATACGGCAAACGCTTCTATCGAAACGGCCTCTGCGTCATTGCAGCGCGAACTCAATACGCGCTATTTCAACCCGGACTGGCTGCGAACCAACATGGACCATGGCTACGATGGCGCACGCAACTTCATGTTTCTGACCGACCATCTGGATCTCTGGGATGCCACGGCGACACAGATGGTCGGCAGTGAAGATTGGAACAACGTCAACGATGTGTTCGTGAATGACCGCTTCAGTCTTGGCATGGACACATTCTTCGATACCTTCAATCCCTATGCTCAACAGATGCTGCTGACCAACTTGCTGGGAGCATCCATGCGCGACGACTGGAATGCCAGCGCAGAGCAACTGCAAGTGATTGCAGAGCGTTTGACTCGCAGTGTCAGTGAACACGGCCCTGCCTGCGAGGCAAACCAATGCCGCAACAGCGAATTGACGGAGTTCGTGCAACAGACATTGCAGGATCTTCCTGACGCGGCGCCCGGCCTTGCCGCTTATGTGGAAGCTATCGCCGCGGCGACAGGTGGCGCACCGGGCTCAGCCCCTGAAGTGCAAGGCCAGCGAATGGAGCAAGTCTTTCCGGAGCAAGCCTCTGCTCTGCCGCTCGCCAACTGGCTCGCCAGTCTATGGATAGGGCTGCTGGCGGTTAGCCTGTTGATAGCTGGGTGGCTGCATCAGGGCACAAGGAATCGTGTGCGATGAACCAACTCGCAAACTTCCTCTCAGCATTGCGGACCTTGTCGCTGGGATCTGCGCTCTTCCTCTCGGCTTTCTCAGGGGATGCCACGGCGCAAAACCTTGCTGGTCGCGTCGTTCTTCAGCCAGGCGAGACGCAATCGGCCGCCGCTTTGGCAGCCCTCGCGCGCTTGCGTGAGGATCCGCAACTTGCAGAGATAGACTTCATAGTACTTCCAGAAGTGCCGTTCACAGTGGCTGCATTGCAACCGCTTGGCCCGATAGACTATCTACTCACCGCCCGGCACGGACGACAGCTGGGCACGAATGACATGGATGCGATCGTCGGACTGATCGCGGCTGGCACCAGCGTGATTGGCATGGTTCCTGGAGTGTCGCCTGCGCTGCTGGAAGCGGGCGTGGAAGAAGATCCTCGTGTGCAGGAGTACTTCAGTGCAGGCGGTGCTGACAACCTGGAACACATGGTACGAGAACTGCTGGCTCGACAGATTCTGCCAGACCTGGAATTCAATCCAGCCAGTGCGCCTCCAGAAGCCGCCTACTTCGAGCCCCGCAGCAGAACGTATCACCTCGATTTCGCAAGCTATAAGCAGCGATATCAGCAGGAGGCAAGATTGACGGACGCGCAGTCCCGCCCGTGGGTCGGGCTCGCTCTCAATCGCAGCGGGGTAACTGCAGGAGACACTGAATACATCGTCGATATCCTCAATGCCTTTGAGAAAAAAGGCATGGCAGTCGTTCCTTTTTTCAACTACCCGGCACATGCAGACCTTGACTGGTTGTTGCTGGATGAAAGCGGTGCGCCGCGAGTCGCTGCCATTGCCGCGATCTCTTTCAAACTCGGTGTCGTTCCGGATCAATTGATTCCACAGCTTGAGCGAATCGGTGTTCCGGTTATCAGCGGGATTCGGCTCGCCTCGCAAAGCTCGCAGGAATGGGAGGCATCGGAAACCGGGATAGGAATGGA
>CAISYX010000134.1 GCA_903889815.1 uncultured Gammaproteobacteria bacterium | reverse complement strand
GTAGACCGACCCGCCTTGTCCAGCTTCATGAATTCATAGCGTCCGTAGGTGAAATCCACAATGTTCTCGTGCACATTCCGGAACAGTGCGATCCAGCCGGCGTAGCCTCCTGCCTCGGCGGTGCTCGCCCCCAGCCCCTCATAATCTGTCCGTCCTTCCAGACGAAACGCTTCAGGCCCCCAGGCGTCTTCGAAGCTCGCAGCGCCACTGGCCGACTCGTACCGATACACCAGTGCGACCTGCGTGCGGGCAATACGCAGACGATCCGACTGCAGAAAGCGCACCTCGTACTCTGTGACAAACTGCATTGCCTCATCAGCAAGCTCAAACTGCACGGCGGTGTCGATGATGACACTCTTCAGAACATCGAGCCGGGTCACATAATTGAACGGCTCAAGATCGAGACGCACCATGGCTCCCCCAAGATCAGTGTCTTTCAGCGTCGAAGACAGGCGCACACGTCCTCGCTCATCGATATCGACGACAGCATCCGACGCAATCCGCCTTGAACGCTCTGCGAAATCGAACGCGGCCTTCCAGGTACTCGCTTCTTCGATCGGCAGCGGCACGCGTGCCCCGCTCTGAAGTACCCACAGACGACCATTTGAATATTCCAACGCTGTACTCTCTGACTGAAAGACCGCGTTTTCCCCGAACGCAATTCCACCGGGCACAATAATCTCAGGGATCGTGGAGGCCTCGAATTCGTCCCCGAGACTTTCTTTGAGAAAAACGGCAGGCTCTGCCGATGCGAGTCGCCGCTGTGAGCGGCTGTCAGGGTCGATTGCCGAATTGCTGTCACGCAGCAGCACCTCCCCGAGGAGAGCGAATTCGGGAATCGCAAGCTCAGCGTCTCTGGCAGTTACGGAATCGACGACCAAACGTCGCCCTGCAGTGGCATACAGCCGCCCTCCTGACTCCACATCAGCTCTGGCAGCCGTCAACTGCAAGACTGAATACCCGTCTTCCAGCAGTGCATGCACTTGTTCAGACACGCCGGCATCGCTGAGATGGTAGCTGAGAAAGTATCGCTGACCGGCAGGAGCTGTGAGCCACGCCTGATAGAAGTCCTGGAAACCCTGGGACCTGGCTGCGGAGGGCAGAAAAGCAAGCAGTCCGATTTCGCCCCGCGCAAAGGCGGCCTCCCATGCCAGCAAGTCCGGCGTCGACGGGAACACCAGGGCAGGCAAGTCAGCCAGCGCACCAATGCGAGGACGGCGCGGCGTCACGCCTGCGATGTGCCGGCGATTGAGATTGAAGGCTACATCGATACCGGCCGCGTCCAGCGCTGCATCCAGTTCCAGCAAAGGCGACGCTGCTGTGCTTTCGGGATCAAGTACAGCGGACCAGCCCAACGGCGCCATCAGGCTCAGTGTCGCGAACCAGCAGACCAGCAATCCACGCATGCATCCTCCCGGATGTGAATGTCCTCAAAGCTCAGGTGCGGCGCAGGTATCATAGGTTTCGCCGCGCTGCGCCGCCTGCAACTTGTTGTTCAAAGCCGTGATCCAGGGATGTGCACCCCAGAAGTGCATCGGCCTTGCCATACGCGTGACCAGGCGGCCCGCGTCCTCAAGGCGGTCTTCAAGAATGGCATAGTCAATGGCCTGTTCCAGAACGAAGGTGTCCGCCGCAAGACTCTCGAGCGCTTGCTGATGATAGGGAAGACCCTCCTGCCAGGTGGCGCCCGGCAGTGTGAACAGCTGAGCGTAGGAAAGCTGCACTTCAGGCGAGTCAGGATTCAGTGCCAGGGCGCGAGCGAACTGCTCCTGCATCACCCGCAACATCCGCTCCCGTTCCTGCTCAGAGTACCCTGCTTCGCAATCCTTCAGTTCGGTGTCCAGATACTGACCGTAATCGAGGTACAGCTGGTAATCATCGGCCTGCACGCGTTGTGCCTGGAGGTAGAGTGACTCAACGTCGGGGGCAGGCTCACCTTCGCCCCGCTCACGCATGCGCCGCGCATCGGCAAACCCTGACCAGGCTCGACCCAAGGGCGATGCACTGGACATCAGCCCATCGAAATAGGCAGCCGATAGATCGAATTGCCCAGCATGCAGGGCCAGTTCGCCCAGTTGCAGTGCAACGCGCTGGGGGTCAGCTTCCAGCGCTTCCGGGACGGCCTCCTCTGCCAGTTCGAAAAGTTGCCGCTCGTCTTCCCGGGACTCGGCCATCACTCCGAGGAAGCGGTCGAACTCGCGCTCCAGAACACTGACCGAGGAATCAAAGGACTGGTCGTAGGCGAAGCGCCCTGTGCGGCCCTGCTGCAGGAAATCGAGATAGCGCTGCAAGTGGGCACGGCGGTCAGTGAACCCTTCGTATTCCTGCGCATGCAGCAGAAATTGCATGAACATGGCGGACTTCAGATTGGCCACCTGGATCAGACGGGGCGACGCAAGAGCCGCATCGTCGTAGAGCAGTGCCTCCAGCGACAAAACTTCATTGACCGTTACCATCAGCTCATATTGCTCGGGCATGAAGGGCACCAGCGTAATCTCACCCTCGTCTGCATGGAGCCGGCTCAGGTAATTGCTCATCCCCTCTTCGTACCAGCGTGGAACGCCAACAGGCCGGTTATTGACAAGAAAGTGCGAATAGTGATGTTGCGCGAGATCAAGGGAAGCGTCGGAGTCCATCAGGATGACAAAATTGGAACGTGGCGAGGAGTACAGGAAAGAAAGCTCCGTATCACCCGCGAAGGCTCTGAAGTCTTCTTCGCGATCAAACAGGTACACATGATTGGGAAGCGGGTCTGGCGAGATCACCGCCGCTTCGCCGAGTATGCGCGTGGCCGCCGTGCGCCACTGTTCCAGCGCCAAAGCCTGCCTTTCAGTCTGCGTACGGGAATGCTGACTGAGGATCTGGAAATTTGCAGTGTTGACGGAGAACCAGCGTTGCGTGGAAAGGTCCTCCTGCGCCAGCACGTGACATGTGCACAGCCCGCATGCTGCCAGAATTGCCAGTCGGCGAATCATGGAACGCTCCATCAGCCTTGTTTTGACCAGAGTAAGTCACGGCCTCAGGGCTTGGCAAGCGCTACATATTCGGGTAGTTAGGGCCTCCGCCACCTTCAGGCGACACCCAGTGAATATTCTGCGCCGGGTCCTTGATGTCGCAGGTCTTGCAGTGCACGCAATTCTGGGAATTGATCTGGAAACGCTTGCCGCCAGCAGCGTCCTCCACAATCTCGTAAACGCCGGCCGGACAGTAGCGTTGGGCAGGTTCGTCATACAAGGGCAGGTTCTGGCTCAGGGGAATCTGCGGATCACGCAGCTGCAGATGGCAGGGCTGGTCTTCTGCATGATTGGTGTTCGAAAGGAACACGGATGACAACTTGTCGAAGCTGATCTTGCCATCGGGTTTCGGGTATTCGATGCGCGGCGACTGTGCCGCCGGTTTCAACTGGGCATGATCAGGCATCCGGTCACGCAGTGTGAATGGAAAACGTCCGCCGAAGATATTGTTCTCGAGGAACACCAGCGCACTGCCCATCCAGAAGCCGAGCGTGTGAAATCCTGCACTGAAGTTGCGGGACTGGTGAAGCTCTGCGTACAGGCTGGAGGCCTTGAAACGCTCTGCATAATCGACAAGGTCCCGCGGTGCAGGAGCGCCCGTGCCGGCACTGACCAGCGCTGCGTGCAGCGACTCTGCTGCCAGCATGCCGGCCTTCATGGCGGTATGACTGCCTTTTATCTTTGCCGCGTTGAGCGTCCCAGCCTCACATCCGACCAGCAGGCCGCCGGGGAAATGCATCTGTGGCAGGGAATTCAGGCCGCCTTTGTTCAGCGCCCGCGCGCCATAACTCAGGCGCTTGCCCCCCAAGAGATATTGTTTGATGACGGGATGCTGCTTGAACTTCTGGAATTCATCGAACGGACTGATGTGCGGGTTGCTGTAGCCAAGGTCCACGATCAGGCCGACCGCCACCTGATTGTTCTCCGCATGGTAGAGAAAGCCGCCGCTGGAGCCAGCACTGCTGGCACCGATCATAGGGTAGCCAGCCGTGTGCACCACCAGGCCTTCCTTGTGTTTTTCCGGCGGAATTTCCCAGATTTCCTTGAGGCCGATGCCGTAATGCTGCGGGTCGCTGTCCGCGTCCAGCTTGAAGCGAGCAATCAACTCCTTGCCCAGATGGCCTCTGCAGCCTTCGGCGAACACGGTGTATTTGGCGTGAAATTCGAACCCAGGCTCGAAACTGTCCTTGTGCTGTCCATGAGCATCGACGCCCATGTCGCCAGTGGCCACCCCTTTGACACTGCCATCGTCGTGATAAAGGATTTCCGCCGCTGCAAAACCGGGGAAGACTTCTGCCCCCAGCTCTGCGGCCTGTTCTCCCAGCCAGCGGCAAAGATTACCCAGTGAAATGATGTAGTTGCCGTCATTGTGCATTGGCTTGGGCACAAACAGGCCAGGGAATTTGAAGGCACTTTCGGGGCCGCCGAGGTAGTAGACATCGTCGCCAGTGACGGCGGTATTCAAAGGTGCGCCACGCTCTTTCCAGTCCGGGAACAGCTCGTCAAGCGCACTGGGTTCGAAAACGGCACCAGACAGAATATGGGCACCGACTTCAGACCCTTTTTCGAGGACACAGACACTGATATCCTGGCCGGACTCCTGCGCCAGTTGCAGCAAGCGACATGCTGCAGCAAGACCGGCAGGCCCCGCTCCCACGATAACGACATCGACTTCCATGGATTCGCGTTGCATCACTCTGGCTCCCCGTCTGCCCATCAAAAAACAGGGGGCATTATGATCAATCATCCCGCAAAGCGCAAAGCGTGGACCCTGCTCCAAATCGACACTATGCTGTCACAATATCAAGAAATGCCCTCAGATTGACAGAATTGACCGGTGCATTCGCTCAAGCACTGACAATTTGTTACTAATCTGGACATTCAAGTCCTGTACACTCCCATCAGTACAATCTTCGATCAGGGCCAAATCTGGCGTTGAACGGAACTTCTAACGACGTACCTGGTGCGTTTTACACGACTCGTTATATTCCGGAGCTCACATGACAGATCGGCGAATCGTCATTTCCCATTTGTTGCATTCCACGTTTCGACTAGCCAAAGCACTCTCTCCCCTTGCACTCGCCATCGCCATATCCACGGCACAGGCGCAGGATGCCGGCGACGACGAATCCACCGTGGTTTACCCCGCCAGCTTCTTCGAGCAATACACCCCGACGTCAGCAAATGACATGGTTGCCCGCATTCCGGGCGTCTCACTGAATAACGGCAACAACAGAGGGGGCGGCGGTGGGCGCGGTCTCGGGACAAGCGGCGACTTGCTCATCAACGGCAAGCGTCTGGCGGGCAAGGACAACTCCACCAGCAGCCAGCTGACCCGCATTTCTGCTGACCAGGTTGAGCGCATCGAAATCATCCGCGGCTCCTCCGGCGCCATGGATGTGCGTGGCGCCGGCCAGGTAGTCAACATCGTGCTCAAGGAGTCAACCGATACCGCCAGTATTTCCGCTGAGATTGGCGTGGACTATCACCACGACGATACCGCAGACCCGGGTGGCTCCTTCTCCTATGGTGGCCAGGCGGGCAATCTGAACTACCTCGTCAATCTGGAAGCAGACCCTCGGTACAATGGCTTTACGCGCACGGAATACAACTATCTTCCTGACCGCAGCCTCAGCGAAATCGTGCGGGAGAACAGCTATCGCGACCAGACAGGCTTGCAGGCCAGCATGACGCTTGGCTATGACTTCACCCGCGATCGCGTCCAGTTCAACGCGCTGATCGGCGAGGAAGGGCACCCCTATGTCATCGACCGCAGCATTCAG
>CAISYX010000133.1 GCA_903889815.1 uncultured Gammaproteobacteria bacterium | reverse complement strand
GATGCACCGAGCCGCCGTTCGACGTTCCGGCTGGCGGCGTCAGGAGACCCAGCCAACGGTGCCTTGTGTGGAGCAAAGCACCGTCCGACCGCAGACGTTGCAGCCACGCTCGCAGAAGAGGTGCCGCCTTGAGCCCCACCGGGAAAACACGACCGGAGCTGCCCACAAACGTGTCGAGGCCGAGCCCGGCTACCCAGGCACGGGTGGCAGACGCATCGAACCGGTCCAGCCATCGCTGCACCTGATCCTGCGGGGAATAACGGGAGAGAAACTCTGCAGCTGGCTCAGCGTGGGTAATGTTGAGCCCCCCTACGCCGGCCCTCAGGAACTTGCGCCCCGGAGAGGGCATCGCGTCAATGATGTGCACGGCAACGCCGGCATTCGCAATCTGCTCGGCTGCCATAAGCCCGGCAGGGCCCGCGCCGATGATCAGCACGGGCACGCTGGAAGGCAGTGAAAGCGCCACGCCTGGCGACCGCTCAGTCGCGGCGGATCACGCCGGCATCTTCGCCAGCGCGCGCTGGAATGCCGGGCGAGCTTTGGCTTCGGAATACCAGCGTTGAATGGCAGGATAAACATCAAACTTCAGGGAAGTGGCTTCCAGCGCATGGAAATACGGCAGCGCGATGGTGTCAGCCAGCGTGATTTCATTTCCACACAGAAATTGCTGGGTGCTCAAGGTCTTTTCCAGAAAAGGCAACTGTTGTTCCAGAAAGCCTTTGGCTTCTGCAATCGCTTTCTCGTCAGGCCCTTTGTTGTAGTACTTCATCATCACGATTTCCTGATAGAAGTACACCGCCAGCCAGCGCCCGACGTGATGACAGATCATGTCCACCATCTGGTCGATCTGAGCGGCAGCCAGTGCATCGGCAGAATACAGGCGCTTGTCGCTGATATTGGCAAGGTAGCGGCACAGGGAAGCACTCTCGAAGAGGTAGTTGCCGTTGTGTTCGATCGCGGGAATCTTGCCCAGCGGATGCCGTGCCAGGTGCGCCGGGCTCTTGTGCTCACCGGCCACGAAATTCAGATGCACATAGTCATAAGGGACACCGAGCTCCTCTGCTGTGAACAGCACTTTCGTTGCGTTGTAGGTACTGCCGCCATAGATTGTGAGCATGATGTTCTCGCTGTGCTGGTGGGTTATAGTGAGCCGGCAATTTACAGAAGCCCCCCTGCACTTGCAACTCGCAACGGACGAACGCCCATGCTTTCCGATCTCGACCGAATTCGCCGCCAGACGCCCGCCGTCGCACAGCTGATTCACTTCAACAACGCAGGGGCCTCGCTCAATCCTGATGTGGTCACTGAGGCCGTGATGGCGCATCTGCAACTGGAACAGCGGATCGGAGCCTATGAAGCTGCCGTGGTGGCCGACGCACACATCGAGAACTTCTACAAAGCCTTCGCCGCACTCCTGAATTGCCAGCCTTCCGAGATCGGCTGGGCTGAAAATGCGACCCACGCGTGGAACAGTGTCTTTCATGCCGTCGCATTGCTGCCCGGCGACCGCATTGTGACCAGCCAGTCCGAATATGCCAGCAACTACCTGGCACTGCTGCATCTGGCAAGGCTGCGGCAGGTGCACATCGACGTAGTGCCCAATGCGGCGAACGGACAGGTCTGTCTTGAGAGGCTGGAGCGCGCATTGACCGGCAATGTCCGGCTGCTGGCGCTCACCCATGTGCCCAGTCAGAGCGGCGTGGTGCACCCTGCCGCAGAGGCCGGGAAGCTGGCACGCGCACACGGCATTCTGTATTTGCTCGATGCCTGCCAGTCAGCGGGGCAACTGGCGCTCGATGTCGACGCGCTCGGCTGTGACATGCTGACGGGCACTGGCCGCAAGTATCTGCGCGGCCCTCGCGGTACGGGCTTCCTCTATGTTCGCGAGACGAGTCTGCAGCGCCTGACCCCGGAGTGGGTGGACATGCACGCTGCGCAATTCACAGGCCCGCACACCTATCGCCTGCGCGACGATGCACGCCGTTTCGAGAACTGGGAGTGTTTTGTTGCTGGCAAGATCGGCCTGGGCGTGGCGGTGGACTATGCCAATGCAATTGGCATGGATGGTATAGAAAAGCGGGTACGGGAACTCGCAGCTTGTCTGCGCGACATGTTGCGGGAAAATCCGGCCATTACTGTCCATGAGGCGGGCAGCGACCTGAGTGGCATCGTCACCTTCAGCAGCGCAGCACAGACCGCAGAAGTCCTGCACAAACGCCTGCTGCACAAAGGAATCAACACATCGGTGGTGAGACTGCGCAACAATCTGCTGGATCTGGGCCAGCGCAGCCTGGGTGATCTGAATCGTGCATCCGTGCACTACTACAACACGGAGGACGAGATTGCGCTCTTCTGTGAGGCTGTGGCGCAGCGCTGAGTGCGCGCGTTCAGAGGAAAATCAGCTGCACATACACGGCCAGAATCGCCAGCGGACAAATGAAACGCATGTAGACAGGCCAGATTCTCCAGAACAAGGTATTTTCCACACCAGCATGCCCCTTCTGCAGCTCTTCCAGCACCCCGTTGCGATGCCAGATCCACGCAACGAATATCACAAAGAACAGGCTGAGCAATGGCTGACTGTATTCCGTGGCCAGCGTTACCACCAGATCAAACAACAGGCCAAAATTGAATACGATAGTCAGCGACACCAGACTGACCAGCCCGCCGATGAGCGCCGTCGCGCGACGACGGGTCATGCCAAAGGATTCCACGACGTAGGCGACCGGCACTTCCAGCATCGATATGGAGGATGTCAGTGCAGCAATCGACATCAGCACGAAAAACGCAAATGCCACGAACTGACCCGCCAGGCCCATGGTGTCGAACAGGGCAGGCAAAACAGACACGATCAGACCGGGCCCGGCAGCCAGCGCGCCGCTGGCATCGTAGATTTCCACGCCATTGGCCAGTGCCACGTACATGGCAGGCAGAACAAGCAGCCCTGCGAGAAACGCGAAGCTGGTATCAAGCCCCGCCAGCATCCAGCCTACCGTACTGAGATTTTCGCGCGGACTGAGGTAAGAGCCATAAATCAGCATGGTACCTACTCCAAGCGACAGCGAGAAAAACGCCTGCCCGAGTGCCGCGACGATCAGCCCCGGCTCGAGGGCCTTGGAGAAATCGGGAACGAGGTACGCTGCCAGGCCTTCCCGAGCGCCTTCCAGGGTCAGCACATAAACAATGAGCATCAAGAGAATCCCCAACAGCGAAGGCATCAGTCGCCTGCCCCACTTCTCGATGCCCTGACGAACGCCTGCGAGGACGATCACGATGGTCAGCCCCATGAAGAACACATCGAAAAGCGCATTGCGCGTGACCGAATCAGCCCGCAGCCAGGATGACACACTGGTCAGGCCCAGCAAGCTGGCAGGGGCATTCAGAGCCCACGCCAGCATCCAGCCGCCGATGATGGCGTAAAAGCTCAGAATAAGGCTCACCGTCACAATCCCTGCGAGGCCAACAACAGTGCCCAGTCGCCGGGTTCCAGGTCCAGTGGCAAGCCCTTGCAGGGCGCGCACGGCATTGGATCTGGCGTGACGCCCGATAATGAGCTCCGCCATCAGCGCGGGATGGGCTAGTCCGAATGCAAGCAGGAGGTAGACAAGAACGAAGGCTGCACCGCCATTGCTGGCGGCATTGGTAGGGAATCCCCATACATTGCCGAGGCCAATGGCAGACCCTGAAGCCGCCATCAGAAAACCGAAACGTGAACTGAACTCTCCTCTTGCAGTCAAGGTATCGAACTCCCGATTCGACGTGGGGTCAGGGCTGGAAGGACTCAAGCGTGAACAACCAGTTGACGGCATCGGTGAGTGTCAGCACAACATTCGTCAGCACGCGGACATTGCCGTTGTCGTTGACTTCCAGAGACGGGATACGCAGTTTGTTGTCGGCATACGTGGCCATGCCAATCGGGCGTATTGCCAGACGCACCAGGCTGTCAGGGTTCAGACGGAACACGGTGCCCGGCAGCTGAGGCTGCAGACTCAGATTGACACTGTAGGCACCCAGCGTGGTGCCGCCATCCACGGACGCCGCAAGCAGCCCGGACTGACTCTCAAACACGGCAAGTGCTGAACTGTAACGCTGCACCACCTCTGCATTCATCGTGACGAAGTTGCTGACTGACAATGGGGTAGTGCCGTCGTCACTGTGCAGGGGGATCTGAGTCTGCAGGGTACCCAGCGCATAGATGGGCAGCACGCCGATGGCGTCCATGACGATCATGCCGTCCCCCAATACGCGGCCGAACACAGTAAAGCCGGCATTGTTCTGCGTGTTCAGATTGACCGAATTGTCTGCCAGATTCACGAACCACTCACTGGTGGCGCTGTTTGGATCGCCCCCGACCTTGGCCATGGCCACAGTTCCCCGGGTGTTGGCGATGTTGTATTCATTCACAATGGGCGGATCGGCAGGCACCTGGATCGGGCCCACGAACGGAACAATGCGATAGCCGCCGCCCTGCAGGACAAAGCCGGCCTCCAGTCTGTGGAAGTAAGTGCCATTGTAGGCGCCGCGATTCACATAGTTCAGGAAATTGCGCACAGTGACAGGCGCAACATCATCAAACAGTTCGAGGGTGAAATCGCCAAAGCTGGTGCTGATTCTGACCAGCGTATTGGCCTGCGCGGGCGCCATGCCTGCGAGCAGCAGCGCCAGAAGCAGACCCGTGCGCCGGGCCGTGCGGAGCATGCCGCAGGCGAAAATCTTGCTGAGTACTGCCATGTAAACTCCTCTGGTGCCAGTTCGGCGTCCGCATGCGGGGCTGCTTTCAATGTGAATTCGTTCTTCTGCTGCAACGCAGCAGACTCAGATCAGTTCGCCTTTGGCCTGTTTGTCCGCATGATAGGACGAACGCACCAGCGGCCCACTGGCCACATGGGCAAAGCCCAGCTGCTCGCCGAACACCCGCAGCTCCTCGAATTCGTCGGGGTGTACAAAACGAGCTACGGCCAGATGGTTGCGGCTGGGCTGCAGATACTGCCCCAGTGTCACCATGTCGATGTTGTGCGCCTTCATGTCACGCATCACCGCCATCACTTCGTCCTTGGTCTCGCCCAGGCCCAGCATCAGGCCGGACTTGGTAGTGACCGCAGGCACCCGCTCCTTGTAGCGGCGCAGCAGCTCCAGTGAATACGCATAGTCGGCACCGGGGCGCGCCTGGCGATACAAGCGGGGAACTGTCTCCAGATTGTGATTGAACACATGGGGCGGTGTCTTCTCGAGAATGTCCAGCGCAATCTCCATGCGCCCGCGAAAGTCGGGCACCAGCACTTCCACCTGAATCTGCGGATTCAGGCGCACTGTCTCACTGATGCAGTTGGCAAAGTGCTGGGCGCCACTGTCCTTGAGATCATCGCGGTCTACCGATGTGATGACCACGTAACGCAGGCGCATCTCGGCGATTGCTTCAGCAAGCTCCAGCGGCTCCCGCTCGGACAGTGGTTTTGGCTTGCCATGGGCCACATCGCAAAACGGGCAGCGACGGGTGCAGATCTCGCCCATGATCATGAACGTGGCTGTGCCATTGCTGAAACACTCGCCCAGGTTTGGACAGGATGCTTCTTCGCAGACCGAGGCCAGCTTGTGCTTGCGCAGCGTGTCCTTGATGTGGGAAATCTGCGGCGATGCGGGAATCTTGACGCGAATCCAGTCGGGCTTTTTCAACAGGTCGACCGTCGGGATGACTTTGACCGGAATGCGGGCGACTTTCTCGGCACCGCGCAGCTTCTCGCCTTCGATCAATACATTGCGTCTGGACTGGTCTGACATGATCTCTACTTGTCCTTTGCGGCCTGCCGCGTCATGGATAAATCAAATGCCGGGTTCTGCGTCAGTGACCCCGGCATAGCCAAGGTGCCTCGCAAGCGTTGAGACCAGAGCCTCGGCGGTGCGCCCGAACAGGTCGTCGCGCACTCTGTCTGCGGGCAGAAGATCACGCAACTGCGTCACCTGCATGCCCTGATATCCACAGGGATTGATGCGACCGAATGGCCGCAGATCCATGTCGATGTTGAAACTGAGCCCGTGATAGGAGCATCCGTGACGGATGCGCAAACCAAGGGCGGCGATCTTAGCACCATTCACGTAGACGCCGGGAGCCTTTCGCTGCGCCTCGGCGTCGATGCCCAGGCCAGCCAGCAGGTCAATCACACTCTGTTCGATGCGCTCTACCAGTTCGCGGACACCGAGCCCGGCCCGACGCACATCCAGCAGTAGGTACACCACCAGCTGCCCAGGTCCGTGATAAGTCACCTGCCCGCCCCGGTCGATCTGCACCACCGGAATATCTCCTGTAAGCAACAGATGCTCGGGCTTGCCTGCCTGCCCCTGGGTGAATACTGGTGCGTGCGTCAGCAACCACAATTCGTCAGGTGTTTCAGGCGTGCGCGACGCGGTGAATGCCCGCATGGCATCCCAGACTGGCACGTAATCAAGCGGGGAAAACTCAGACGCGGCATCCTGCGCACCAGGGCCTGCACTGCGCAGACGGCGAACCCGCAGAATCCCTGCAGCGTCCGTCATAACACCATCTTGACGCTCGCGTGCGTCTTGAGGTCCTGGAACATCACGGTCAGTTGCTCCGTGCCGGTAGCCTCTATCACGATGGTGATGGCGAGGTAGGTGCCATTGGCGCTCGGGCGCACACTCACATGTTCATCACCTACTTCCGGGGCATGGCGCCGCACCAGGGCGATTACTTCGTGCTGAAAGTGTGGCGTAGCGACTCCCATCACCTTGATGGGATACGCACACGGAAATTCGATGCGGGGGATTTCGATGTCGGACATTGCGCAACCTAACTGAAGAGGTTCGTGAAGAACATGGTTAGCCAGTCCACGAAACGCTTGAAGAAACCGGCCCGATCAACCGCCTGCATGGCAGCCACATTGCCCTGGTAAATGATTTCCTCACCAAGCTTGATCTCCACCGTGCCGAGCACCTGCCCCTGCGTCAGGGGCGCAGTGATGGTCTCTTCCACACTCAAGGAGGCCTGCAGCGCGCCGGACTGTCCGCGCGGAATCGTCGCGATCACTTCCTCGGTGATACCCAGGTCTACGGCATCTTCCCTGCCGGACCAGACTCTGGCATTGCTGATCACCTGACCAGCATCGTAAAGCTTGTGGGTTTCGAAATAGCGGAAGCCGTAAGTCATCAGCTTCTGACTCTCGGCAGCGCGAGCGTCTTCACTGGCCGTGCCCATGACGACGGAAATAAGCCGCATGCCATCCCGCTCACCAGAAGCGACCAGACAATAGCCTGCAGCCGTGGTCCAGCCAGTCTTCATGCCGTCGATATTGCGATCACGGAACAGCAGGGTGTTGCGATTGGGCTGGTTGATGCCGTTGTAGGTAAACTCGCGCTCTGCATAGATGCTGTAGTGCGTCGGGTGTTCGATGATGGTCGCGCGCGCCAGAATGGCCAGGTCGCGGGCCGACATGATGTTGTAAGCCTCTTCCGTATCCAGGCCACTGGCGTTCATGAAGTGGCTGTTGCTCATGCCCAGACGCTGGGCATGCTGGTTCATCATGTCCGCGAAGGCTTCTTCGCTGCCAGCCAGATGTTCGGCCATGGCAACGCTGGCGTCATTGCCTGACTGGATGATGATGCCCCGCAGGATGTCTTCGACGCGCACTTTGCTGTCGAGGTCGACAAACATCTTCGAACCCTGCGTGCGCCAGGCCTTCTCGCTGATGTGTACCTCGTCGTCAAGGCTCATGTTGCCATTGTCGATTTCCACTTCCGCGATGTAGGCGGTCATGATCTTGGTGAGACTTGCTGGTGGCAGCTGCACATCGGCGTTCTGCTCGGCGATGACCTTGCCGGTGCGGGCGTCCATGAGAATGTAACTGCTGGCAGCGATTTCTGGCGCACGCGGCACAATCTGCGCAGCGGCGGCGGGCTGATTGGGCTGCGGCTGCTGCGCGCTGACCGGATCAAGCAAGGTCACGAACAGAGCGGAAGCCAGCACAATGGCACTCCAAAGGGCTGTTGCCTGTCCTCGCGGGAACCCGGAAACCAAGGCCGTTCGTGTTGTCTTGTCCATGGTGTTTTTCTCCTGCGTCATTGCGTTCTCGCTCAGTATTGCGCGGTGTCTTCATCACTCGCGGACAGTGTAGGGGCTTCCCAGATCAGCAGCAACCACGCTGTCCGTAATGCGTGTGAGCTCGTCCGCATCCGGTATCGGACCCACCCGGACGCGGTGCATGGTTTGCTGTGAACCGGCTGTTTCAACAGACCGGATGAACACCGGTCTTGATGTCAGATTGCGCAGGCGGGCGCTCAACTGCTCGGCGGCACGCAGATCGGAAAAAGCGCCAACCTGCAGATACTGGTCCACGGCCGCTGAGCTTGAGGCTGAGGCAGCGACCGTGCGCGCCGGTGCGGGCGCACCATTGGAAACGATGGTGGGCATGATCGCCTCGACTTCCACCATGGCCGTGCCCTTGTTGGCAAAATCCAGCATGTGGGCGGCGGCATAGGACAGATCAATGATGCGGTCATTGTGGAATGGCCCGCGATCATTCACCCGCACGATGATGCTCTTGTTGTTTTCAAGATTGGTGACACGCAGAAATCCGGGGATGGGCATGCTCTTGTGGGCGGCAGACAACTGGAACATGTCATAGACCTCACCGTTGGAGGTGTCGTGGCCATGGAACTTCTCACCGTACCACGACGCAAAGCCCCTCTCCCGGTAGCCTTCTTCCGAGGGCATGATCTGGTAAGTGCGGCCGTTGACGGTATAGGGACTCCGATTTCCCGCGCTGGTGCGGGGAGGAATCACGGTAACGACTTCACGCACCTGAGAGGGGTCAAAGCTATCAGAGGGCCCCCGGTCCTGCTGAATACCGTAGCGGCTGGCCTGATAGGCATCCGATGCGGACATGGTGGGCGTCGTGGATTGCGGCGCCGGGCTGCTGGCGCAGGCGGCCAGCAACAGAAGCGCCAGCAGGCTGGAGGCTGTTCGCT
>CAISYX010000132.1 GCA_903889815.1 uncultured Gammaproteobacteria bacterium | reverse complement strand
GGTATTGGTTGGCACAAGGTCGTAGCTGTAACCCGTGTCCGGATTCACCCACCGGGTACGCTGTCCGGTTTCAGTGTTCTCCAGTGCATTTTGCGATTGCTGCCGGTCGCGACTATCCATCCCGCTGCCAACTCGCCCGCCGATATAGGCGCCGATGACCGCTCCGCCAATGGTGGCAATCGTGCGCCCGGTACCGTCACCTACCTGCGTTCCTGCCGCCGCACCGGCAACACCGCCCAGCAACTGGCCGGTTTGCTCACTGGTGGCGCAACTGCCTAACAGCAGCGCGCTGGTCAGTAGCGCTGCATAAGCATAGATCAATGGGAGTTTCTTCATTTGAATCACCTTCTGTTGTCTGCAACGTGCTGGACATGAATCCCATTGAAACGCTTCAGCAGAACATTCGTCTGTGCCTTAGCACACAGGCGTGGATGTGCGTGAAAAAAAACACTCCTTCCGCGGGGATGGCAGGCCTGTCGGGGGAGGGCAGCGGACAAAAGGCAGCATATAAGTTGCTTTTCATGCAGTTAATGACGCACACAAGGGCAGGCTGAGGGAGCACTGGGGGCGGCTGCAGAAAGACTTTCGGGTGGGGTGAGGGGAGTCACCTCCAGACAGGATTGATCGGGAGGAAGTCAAGCAGGCGCCTCCTGTTCATGAAGCCGCCCGTTGGTTCAAATGACAGGGCGAATGCGGTGCCACGTCGCTAGTGTTGGACATGCCGCATTTCTCACAGTCCCAGTGTCAGCGCGGCAAAGGCTGTGACTGCGAACATCCTGGAGTTCTGTCAACTGTGAATCTTGTTCCCTCTGTTTTCCTGTGCTTCCTTCGAGTCGGCTTTGTTGCGGGGCTTGCAGCATGATGGCGATCGCTGACCGGTTCAATGGAATCAGGCGCGTACTCGCGGGGCTCGGCGCTGCCTCGATTCCAGCGCTAGCGATACTTTTCCTTCTGGATGATGCACTGCCTTACCTCGAATTCAGCGAGGCGTCCTATGGGCGATTCTGGGATCGCTCAGTATGGCTGCTGGTGCATGTCTTCGGCGGTTCACTCGCACTTCTGGCGGGCCTGTTCCAGCACTGGTCCGGTTTTCGCCAGCGTCATGGGGAGGTTCATCCATGGATTGGGTACGTGTATGTCGCCGGGATAGTACTTGCCGCCGGGACCGCGTTTCAGTTGTCTTTTCATACCCAGGACTGGACTTTCGGTGTTGCGCTGTTTACGGGCGCACTCGTGTGGCTCGCGGCTACCTGCCTCGCAGTGGTCGAGGCCATCCGCGGTCGCTTTGATGCCCATCGCGAATGGATGCTGCGCAGCTACATCCTAACGTTCTCTTTCGTCAGTTTCCGTCTGGTTCTCGAGATTCCCTGGGTAGAACAGCTCGGAACGGAAGCAGAGGTTTCGACTACCTTTGGCTGGCTTTGCTGGGTCCTGCCCCTGTGTACCTATGAGTTCCTTCGACAGCTGCGCCAGGATCAACTTTCTGGCCGCCATATTCAGTCAGGCTTGTTCAGTCCTGACGCCGCTGCTCCTCGTTCATGAAGGCGGCCGTTGATTCAAAAGGCGGGGTAAAAGGGGTGTCGGGCCGCTACAGTCGGTGCCGTCCTGGTGCCAGAGCCGCTCTGGTCAGAACGGATTGAATTCTCATCGGAATCACCAAGGAGCTTTCGCCATCATGAATCTCATTCGCCATGTCATCCCCTGCGCCTTGACGGGCTTCCTTGCAGTCACCGCGATGCCGGTTTTCGCTCAGACCGAGCCGGCACTTGTTCCCTTGCCCTCTGTTCTGGATTTCGCGCGGGGCGACGGTTTCGGTGCCGCGCTGGGTGCCGGCATGGAGTACGAAAGCGCCTACGATGGTGCCGACGAGGCCGAATTCGAAGTCGAGCCTGCTGGGGCTGTGCACTACCGCAGGGGGGAGCACCTGTTCTTCTGGGAAGGGACGGAGCTTGGATGGAGGGGGCTGCTTGCGGAGCAGTGGCTGCTGCAGGCCGGTATCCGTGACGAAGGCGGTCTGGAGCCGGAGGACTCCAGCGACGGCAATCTCGAGGGCATTGCGGCGCGGGACTCCCATGTAGTCGGCTTCCTGGAAGTTCGCCGCGGGCTCGGGACCGACTGGCGCAACTGGGTCGGCGCCCGGCTCCTGGGCGGACCAAGTGATTTCGGCACGCTGGGCGTGCTGGCTGCGGGTCATCGTTTCGGCGAGCAGACCGATGGCACAGGGACGGAAGTTTATGGCTTTGTCACCTTGGGCACCGACACCTTCCTCGACAAAGACTTCGGTGTCACCCCGACAGACGCCCGCAGCTCTGGGCTGCCTGCGTACAGACTGGACGGAGGCTATCGCTCAACGGGCATCCAGCTGGTGCACCGGCGCGACCTGACGAGCCGCATTCATGCGATCGCCCAGGCTGGCGTCGAACGCTATTCCGGCGACATTGGCGACAGTCCCATTGCGCGCAAGGACTATGAGTTTGAGGTCTCGCTGGCTCTGATCTGGAAGTTCTGAGCCGCTGTCAGATTCCCGCTGTTTCATTTCTTAAAACCAACCTGGAGCCATTTACTTATGAAATTCATTCCCGGATTTTTCTCCTGCGCCCTGGCGGGCTGCTGCACACTCACCGCGATGCCAGCGCTGGCACAAGACGAGGCGCGAGGCTTCTATGCCACTGCCTATGCGCAGGCAAGCCGCCTGGGATCGACATCCTTTGGCGAGATCGGCAATGCCGGACTTGGCAGCGGCCTTGAGGCGAAATTTGACATCGGGCTCGGGCTGGGCGGCGATATCGGCTTTCGTTACGGTAACGGCTGGGCGGCGGAGTTTGAGTGGAACTGGCGACGCCACGAGCTGCAGTCACTGCGTGGCGGCAGAGGCGCGCTCGTTGACGAGGGCGACTTCGCCTCCAACATCCTGTTCGTCAATGGTCTGCGCCGCTTCGAAGGTGCGGGTGACAGATGGACGCCCTACCTGGGCGTCGGCCTAGGCTGGGTGCAGGAGATCGACTTTGATCTGAACACCGGCGCCACAGAGCGTGCGTGGTCCCGACAAGGCGAATTCGGGGTGCAGTTCATGGGCGGCGTCGAGATGCCGCTGGGAGCTGACTGGCGCCTGACGGCGGATATGCGCTATCTGCGCCTTGGCAGCATCGAATTGCCCGCCGAAGAAGGGGTTACCGGACGGCTCGCGAAACCAGACTACAACCCACTCTCGTTTCAAATTGGCCTGCGTCGGAGTTTCTGACGCTGGTGCCTGGGAGAGGAGAGCACGGTGACTGGCATGCAACTGCTGCAATACGGAACAGGTTTTCTCGCCTTGTCGCAGTTGCTCTTGATGGCTCTGCTTTACCTCGTCCATTACCGTCACCGGCTGCTCGGCAAACTTGCCTGCCTCGTTGCTGTCTGCCTGATGGCCACCATTGTGGCCATCATCTCCAGTTCAGGTCTCGGGTCCTTGCCGGGGCCCTTGGTCTTCAGCATCGTTTTCGTCGCGATCTTTGGTGTCACTCTGCTTTTCAACCTGGCGACGTTGCGCCTGCACACGGACTCTCTGCAAGTGATCGAGGGAGTATTCAACGCGCGGTTGCGGCGCAAGGAGAATCAGTTGGGCGAATCGGGAAAGGACAAGTTGTTGATACAAAGAATCTGCCACGTGGTGGAGGCAGAGCGCCTCTACGCCCAGCCCGGGCTGACCATTGGTGCGCTGGCGAGTCGTGTCGGGCTTCAGGAGTATCGTCTGCGCAAGCTCATCAACACGACGCTGAACTGCAGAAACTTCAATCAGTTTCTGAATCAGTACCGCATCGCTGAAGCGGCACGTCGTCTGCAGAATCAGGAAGAAACGCAGGTGCCGATCGCCACCATTGCCCGGGAATCCGGCTTTGCCGCACTGTCCTCCTTCAACAAGGCGTTCAAGCAGATCAAAGGCGTGACGCCGTCCAGGTTTCGCAGTGATGTGACAGCCTGACTACTGCGCCTGAGAGGGCTTCGTCCCGGCACTTGCAGTCGCTTCATAACGTGCAGTGTCTCCGAAGCGAGCGAGAACATCGGCCTTGCGTCGTCGGCTCACAGGTATTTCTCTGCCGTCACTCATCTGACAAACCAGCCCGTCAGCGCGCCTTCTCACGCTGCGGACATGTCTCGCATGAACCCACCACGAGCGGTGAACGCGCATCCCTGCCACGCCTTCCGTATCCTCGACGTCCTGCAGCGCGCCGAGGATGAGAGCAGTTCCCCGACTGGTCCAGACACGGATGTATTGCAGTTCGGAGCTCACTGCGATGAGGTCATCGCCCAGTTCGCTGGGGAACGCAGTGCGCCAGGCCGGGCGGGAAGCGCTACCGTTGGGAGTCAGAGCTTGTTGCTCGACCGGCTCGGCAGCATTGGTCGTATTCGGTCCATCAAGGAGCAGTGGCGGCAGCAAGCCCCGCAGACGCGGCGAGGAAATCAGCATCCAGGACGCGGTGACAGGTCCGACGAGGTCACCAAATTCCTGCAGCAGAGCTGACAAATCAAGGTCGATTGCAGCGCCCGGAACGTCGTCACCATCAATTGTCGCCTCGAAGCCAAGGGTTACCTGCATGAGTCCCTCACCAATCAGCCAGTAAAGGGGAGCGAGCAGAGCAGATCCCACGATGCCGCTGCCTGCCACCAGCATCCACAAGGGCCACTGCTGGCATCGCTCGCTGCGACTGAACAGGTAAAGCAGAGATTGCAGAACCACCAGGCCGCTGCCTATCTTCAGCAGCCAGAACAGCCCCATCCAGGGCAAGGGCGCGGAGAATCCCACATCGGGCTGCAGCGCCATCACCAGCAACCAGAGGGCGCTGCCAGTGCCGAGGAGGTAACGCAGGATCGACTCCGCGTTTGCTTGGATCGGGGCTTGCTGCGTCGATGTCATTCGGATGCTGAACTCATGCTGATCTATTGGGCGGGCAAGGTACTACAGTGCGCAAATCGCGCCAAGCCGGTCAGCCCGTAACCGAGGCATCGACAATCCTGACGCCTGTTCGTGACGCCTCGATTACGGCAAGGCAGCGTGATCGGATCAGAGGCAACCCGCCGCTGGCCAGTGGCCGGCTGCACTCAGGGATAGGTCCAGCCATCAATGGAGGGTCCCATCAAGTGCACTCTTGACTCCATTTGCAGAGGATTGGGCTGTGTCCCATTGGTGACTTGTGCATTGCCATAGAACTTCCCGGCTCTGTAAGCCGCATTGCGCACTTTGATCTGCAGATCCCGGTATTCCGGCGTGTCTTGCGCCAGGCCCGAGAAATTGGCCAGATCCGCATTGCCGATCAGGACCACATCGACGCCAGGGACCGTGGCAATTTCGAGCGCATTGTTGACGGCTTCCACGGTTTCAATCATCACAATGACGAGCATGTTGTCGTTCACGGAATTGAAGAACGTGGACCCCGCCGGCACCGCAGGCGCCCACAGCCCTGCGCCCTGTCCGCCACCGGCACTGCGTCGGGCAATCGGGGGGAAGCGTGCATAGCGCGCAGACTCGCGCGCCATGATCGCGTCTTCAACCGTGGGGACAACAATGCCCAGCATGCCCATGTCCATGGCCTTCTGCACACTGCCTTCCAGGGCATCAGGCAGACGCAGGATTGGCGCGGCCCCAACGTTCGGGCAGGCGGCGAACATGGCGGCGACTTCCGCGTAGGTCATGACGCTGTGCTGCATTTCGAACCAGGTGTAATCGAAATGGGGTGCCTCGCGGCAGTAGCGTTCTATATCAAACGAAGAGATGGAGTGGCTGTAGATCTGCTCGCCCCGCAGCAGTTTCGCCTTGGCCTTGTTGTAGAGCTCGCGATCAGGATCGGTCATGAAATCCCGTACTGCCCAACCCCATGGCCGCCCCGGGTCAACAGGCACTGGCTGCACATTGCCGGTGCCCCAGCCACTGATGTCGATCCGCTCCTGCGCCACAGCCGTGCCTGTCAGCGGCAGGGCCAGTAATAGACCGAGTGTTGCGATAAACCTGCTTGCACCAATCATGCTCGAGACTCCTGTTTTATTGTTGTCAGCAGAGGAGATACCACTGTTCGCTGTCTGGCGAAAGTGGTTCGATGGGGTGGGGGTATAAATACCCGAAGGCTCGCCGCTGTCCCAGGCGTTCGAACTCACAATTCGGCCACTCAAGAAAAAGGCCCTGTCAGCGTGCGCCGGCAGGGCCTTTTTCTTGCTTCTGATGATCAGAACGGAATTCTTATGCCTGCGCCCACGCGGTGGTCTGTTCCTTCTTCTTCACCAATCCGGGCACCAAGGTTCAGCCACCAGTTCCAGTTTTCTGAAACCTGTCCGGTAAGTGTCAGAGATGGTTCAAGAACTGCCTGAGAGAAGTGCTCGACCACGACCGCCTGGGTTCCCATGGCATGATTGGCGCTGGCCAATCGCAATTGGGCGACATTGCTGTCGACATCGCTCTCGCCGGTGTAAGTCAGGCGCAGGATCGAGCGCATGCTGCCCAGATCCATGGACGCCTCTCCGCCAAAATAGGCTGCACGCCCGTCGGACTTGAGCGATGGATATGCGATATTGCCGCCCGCCGCACCGGATTCGATGTAGTCGCCAATCGCTGTTTCCACCCAGCGCAGACCTGCCACGGGACCAAATTGCACATTGCCGCTATTCATCAGGTAGCCCAGTTCGCCCGTAAAGGCAAAGGTGCTGATATTGGCGTCGCCGGTGGCGGTCAGGCCATAGGCAGCTGCGCGCGTTATGTTCTCGAAACGCATATCGCCATAGGAGCCGATCGCATTGGCATACAGCCCGCCGCTGCGAAACGAGCCGTACAAGGAGAACTGGTAGCTTTCCTGGTCGGCGTTGTAAGTGCCACTGGTCTTCGGTTCGCCTTCGTAATAGCCCATGGATGCGCCAAGCACGATACTCTCGTTCAAGTTGCTGTCGAAGCCGACGGTGGCTCCCGTCGAGCGAATGCCAGCCAAAGAACCTGATTCAGATCTGGACAGCCAGTCACCGGCAGCCCAAAGGGCAATATTCCTGTCTGCTTGCACCGAAGCGGCGCCGCCATGCCTTTGGGTCAGGAAGTGCTGGCCGACGTTATCGGAATTCAACAAAGACAAGTCACGCGCAGCTTGTGCTGTCATACCGATAGTTGTCGGCGCAACGGCGTTCATGGCCAACAGATATTGCGAATCCACGTAGGTGGGCAGCGTCATCCGGTAAGTCAGAACCAATGCATCGCTGTCCACGGGTTGCGCGCAATTCTGGCCGCCGACACTGCAGGTGGAGGACAGGAAGTCGTTGTCGTTGGCGACCAGCAGAAAGAAATCCTGAGGGGCGTTCTCGTCAAGTGCAGGCACCAGCGCCATGCCTTCCATTTTCTCTGTCAGTGTCAGCCGCGTCGGTGCAGTGTTGTTGATATTGATGCCGAACTTGCCCAACTGAGTAGTGTTGAGGATGTTGACGACCTCCACCTGGCTCACTGGTGTAATCGTCGAATTGAGCACGCCACCCGGAGCCACAGGAGTCGTCGTGGTTTCGAAGGGGGTGCCGGCAATGTTGGTGGCACCGGTGGTGTCGATCAACAACACGCTCTTGTACACCGGGTTCAGCAAGGCTTGTCCGAGGCCGTTGCCATCGCGAGACAAGACGAGGAACTGGTTATCGTTCAGCGCCAGCAGTTCAGATTGGGCAGCAGTGCGATTGGCGGCAGTGCCGTTGCCGGTGGAGGTGAATATCGGCAATTGCATCACATAGTGGCCGATCGGAGCGCTCGGCGTGGCACTCTGCGAAATGTCATAGATCATCAAGCGTGTGTTGGTGCGGGTTTGCTGCGCTGTCGTGCTGTCCTGCATGGGAGCGCTTTGCAGCAAGGTGGCCAACTTCTTGTTGTCTGGAGTCAGCGCGATTCCTTCCAGCCCCTGGTTGAGTCGACGTCCTGTCGTTGCATCAGTGAGGGAGGTAAAGGACAGGCTGGTGGCTGTTCTGGGCATCAAGGCGGCTGGCGGCTGGATAACGCCCTTCATGTTGCCTGTCTTGTCGAAATAATAGACGTTGGCACCATATTCGTCGGACACATAGAAAGCGCCGTTGTTGAGAAAGCGCAAGCCCTCGGCATCAAGGCTGATCTTTCCTGCCGCAATACCGACAGTCGAGCCGGGCAGGGACTTGCCATCCTGGGTAACGAAAGCAGTAGCGCCAGTGGCCGGATCCAGACCAGTGGTCACTTTGCCGTTGAAATCCTTGAAAAGGAATCCACCGGTTTGCACAAGTGCCAGCTGCTGCTGCGAGTCGGCACTGACTGGCAGATTGGCAGTGGAGGTATACGGGGTGAAGTTCATGGAAAAACTGTTGACGCGCCCAGGGTAATCGCTGAACGTGACACTGCCAACGCCATTGGGGCCGCGATCCGGGAGCCCGAACATTGTGCCTGAATAACCGGTTGCGGTTTTTCGCCATGTGCCTGGCAGAACGTCAAGTCCAGAAAACGCCCCGAAGGTGTCGCCATTGAAATCCCGCGTGCTTGCCGGCAGTCGCGCTACACCTTGCAACCCTTGGTTGACAAATGTCTGGCCATTGAAAGTGGTGGATGTTGTCCCGGCAGCAGTTGTGACATTGGGAGTGGTGTAAACAGTGGGCGCGGCGAGAGCCTGGTTGGCGAGCATGACGCCGAGAGCCATGCTGGAAAAAGCGGGAAAATTAAAGCGCAATCGACTGTTCAAAAGCATTGGGGAAATCCTCTATTTGAATGCAAAGAAACCATAAAACTTTTTGTTGCTCTTTCGCATCTTCCAGCTTCGGAATGGCGTGGTACATGCGACGCTTTGCCATGGAGCCTTGACGCCAGCGCGGTTCTTGTTGGTGCCTGAGATAATGGAATTGGTATCCGCAACTTCGCCTGCAGCAAACAACGGTGTTATGGCACCATTCATCAGGAGTGCTGCAAAGCTGAACGAGCCACATGCAGGAAGAGTACGACCAGATTCGTTATGCTAATTTGTTTTTCCAGCGGGTAGCATGTGTCACTCAAATCAATAAAAAACAGAGGAGTGCGGCACTTTCAACCTGGATTCTGCAAAGGAAAGAAAATTGGCGGGTTGAGTTCAACACACGAATGTGAATCCGGAGTGACAGGCGGTTGGCAATTTGATGACAGGGAGAAGACAGGAGCAAATTGCTTGTTTTGCACTTGAATCAACGCTGTATCGTCCAAAGCGGAACCCGAGGGTGAGAGACTGCAAAGGTGCGCTGACAGAGGCAGTGGTGGAGTGAAGGAGGGGGAGGGGTCCCCAAGGCTCGCCCGTTCACGTGGCGCATGCCAACGTCGGCCCGGGCGTCATGCGACGCCGGATTTGCGCCGGAAAATGCTCCTGCATTTCCGGCATACGCGCCATTCATGGCGCTTACCCAACTATGCAGGTCCAAACTCTGCCCTGATTTCGACCAAACAAAAAGGCCCGTACTTCCTGACGGAAGCACGGGCCATTTTATTTGGTGGAGGCGGGGGGATTTGAACCCCCGTCCGTCAGTCCGCTGCCTTTGGATCTACATGTTTAGCGTCGTCTATTAAGTTAACCCGTACCGGCCCGACGGGCAGGGTGGCTTGGGCGAGCCCAGTACTTTTAGCTGCTTCGCGCTGGGCGCGCTAGGCTGGCGATCCTGTTCTATATGACAGTCACAAAAACACCGGTTTACAGGCATCCCGGGGTGACCGCTAACCGCACTAAGCGGCTAGAGCGTAGCTATCGTCGTTGGCAACTATGAAGTTGCATGAATTGATTTACGAGAGTCCATACCCTCTCGACATGCACCTCAGGGTTTGATACCGGCGTCGAATCCAAAGCGCCCCCGTAAAGTGTGTGCAGTCTAGCACGGCTACTACAATGGGGCCGAGCCTTCATTTTGCAAGTCAGCCCGCACAGCGAGCCTGCGTCGGGAGTGGGTCGCCTCACTTCGGGGCCTGTGCTATAAAGCCAGACTGTCACTGTTGGCTAGTCTTCTTTTTCACGCACTGGATCACCCATGGCTCACACGCCTTCCACTTCGTCTCCCCCTATGCCGCGCACCGCAGGCATCGGGCTGGACTATGGCACCAGCAACAGCGTACTGGCGGTGTTCGATGGCGAGCGGCTGGTCTGCGTGCCGCTGGAAGGCTCCGGGGTCACGACGCCCTCGGCCGTCCACATCGACCGCCAGTTCCAGGTGTGCACGGGTCAGGCGGCCATCGACCGCTACATCGCAGACAATCGCGGCCGCCGCGTGCAGCTCGCGGCGGAAGTGCTGGGTGAGGCGCGCACCGGCACGGGTCAGCTGGACGAAGAAGGATTGCCGGCACTGTCGGGCAGCGAGCAGGTGTTCGGGCAGGCGTTTGTCGACGTGGGCGAGAAAGGCCGCTTGTTTCGAGGCGTGAAACGTCTGCTTGGCAATGCCTCGCTGACCCGCCTGATGGTGTTCGAGAAAGCCTTTCGGCCAGTGGCGCTGGTGACGCCTCTGCTGCTGGCCATGCGGCAACGCTTGCGGGAATGGGCAGGGCGGGAAGCGCCAACCGTGGGGGAGCCCGATCATGCCTGTCTGGGGCACCCGGTCAATTTCGAAGGGCGCGAGGCGCAGCACAACACAGTGGCGCTGGAGCGTCTGTCGGAAGCGGCGGCTCATGCCGGCTTCACGCGCCAAGTGTTCTATCCCGAGCCCATGGCGGCTGCTCTGAGCTACATGCATGCCTTCCCTACCGTGCAGCCTGGACGCCTGCTGGCGGTGGATTTCGGGGGTGGCACGCTGGACCTGTGTGTGCTGCAGCGCCACGCCGATGCCTTCGAAGTGCTCTCCATTCACGGCGTGGGCCTGGGCGGCGATCACTTGGATCAAAGTCTGTTCCGTGCGCTGCTGTTTCCGCTGCTGGGCAAGGGAGAGTCCTGGCGCCGCAGTGGCGACGAGCGCGAGATCGTCACGCTGTTTCCTTTTGAGCACTATGAGGATCTGTTGCTGAACTGGGCGGTCAGTTATCGCCTGAATCAGAATGAGTACACCACGCCGCTGCTCAGCTGCATCGCCCAGGGCGGCGAGGCTGTAGAGAAGTTCCAGCGGCTTTACACGCTGATCACCTCCAACCTGAGCTACCTGGTATTCCAGTCATTGCGTGAGGTCAAGGCGGCGCTGTCCAGTGCTGAGAGCGCCGTGCTGGACATTCCCGATCTGGACATCGAACTGACTGTGACGCGCGCGCAGTTCGAAGCCATCATCGCGCACCACCTGGCCCAGTTCGATCAGGCCGTGGCCGATACGCTTGCGCAGGCGCACTGCCTGCCGGAGCAGATTGACGACGTGGTCAGCACGGGCGGGTCATCGCTGATTCCGGCGGTGCGGCGCCTGCTGGAGGCGCGCTTCCCTGGTCGGGTGCAGGACCACGATCCGTTCACGAGTGTGGCAGCTGGACTGGCTATTGCGGAGTACCGCGGGCTGGGGTTTACACGGGAGAGCACGCCGCGCGGGTAGCGCCTGCAACGCGCACCAAAGATTCGCTTGCAAGCAAGCTCCTACAGGCAAGCTTCAACAGGCAAGCGCCAACACCTCTCCTGTCAACGATGGGCGTGCCGCACTACGCGCTGCTTCTCGATGGCCCATTCGCGGTCCTTCTCCACATTGCGCTTGTCGTGTTCCTGCTTGCCTTTGGCCAGTGCCACCTGACATTTGATCAGATGGCCTTTCCAATAGATGCTGGTGCAGACGCTGGTGTAGCCCTTCTGCTGGATCTTGGCGAACAGGCGCGCCAGTTCCTTCTTGCTTAGCAGCAGTTTGCGGGAGCGGTCGGGCTCGCAGACCACATGGGTGCTGGCGGTGTTCAGCGGCGTGATGTTGCAGCCCAGCAGCCAGGCCTCGCCATCCTTGATGATGACGTAGCTGTCAATGAGCTGCACTTTCTTCTCGCGCATGCTTTTGACTTCCCAGCCAAGCAGCACCATGCCCGCCTCAAACGACTCTTCGATGAAGTAATCATGGAGGGCACGCTTGTTGCGGCAGATATTGGTGTCAGCTGTCTTGGACTTTCCGGATTTGGCCATGGGGCGGCATTATACCCACAAGTTGGGGGGCAGGCTCCTACAAGCGCAGCGAAGCTGATAGAATCGCTCGCAACGTGCCGCCCAATAAAACCAAGTAATTGAGATCAAAGGATTTTTCATGGCCATCGAGCGAGGTCAGTTCAGCTCCCGACTAGGCTTCGTCCTGGCAGCCGCCGGCTCGGCTGTAGGCCTGGGCAATCTGGTGGTATTTCCCGTTTTGGCCGCCAAGAACGGCGGAGCCGTGTTTCTGTTCGTCTACTTCCTGTTTGCCCTGCTGGTTTGTCATCCCGTGATGATGGCGGAGGTGGCGATGGGGCGCCATACGCAGCGCAATCCTGTCGGTGCATTTGCGGCCCTGACCAGCAATGACCGCCGCTGGCGCATGGCGGGCAATCTGGCCATCCTGACCCCTTTCATGATCGCGGTGTTCTACACCATCGTGACGGTGTGGATCATCATCTACTTTCTCGACGCAATGACCGGGGGGCTGGATCAACTTGCCCGGCCTGAGAATTTTGGTGAAGTTCTGGATTCGCCTTCGCTGTTCTTCTATTTTGTGGTGCTGCAATTCGTGGTGTTCGGCGTGCTCCTCAGTGGCGTGAAGAAAGGCATTGAACGGCAGGCGCGCATTTTGATGCCTGCGCTGTTCGTGATGCTGGTCGGGCTGGTGGTGTTTGTGTTGACACTGGACAACGCCATCGCGGGCATCCGTTACTATCTGGTGCCTGACTTCAGTCAGTTTGACAGTGGTGTCGTGAATGCGGCGCTCAATCAGGCCTTCTTCTCGCTGTCGCTGGGCATGGGCATCATGATTACCTATGGGTCCTATTTTTCGCGCACGGACAATATTCCCAAGTCCACCAGATTTGTCACCATTACCGACACCTCGGTGGCATTTCTGGCGGGATTGCTCCTGCTGCCGGCCATTTTCTCGTTCAATCCGGCGACCAATCCCGACGAGTTGTCGTCCAGCAGCGTGGCACTGGTCTTCACCTATGTCCCGCAGATTTTCCTGTCCATGCAGGACTCCGTAGGCTACTTCGGTGCGAGTGTGGCCGCCGCGGTGTTCTTTGTGCTGGTGCTCTTCGCGGCCTTTACGTCCCTGGTGTCGATTCTGGAAATTCCGATTTCCTACATGGTTGATGAGTGGTCCATTTCCCGCACCAAGGCTGTGTTGATTCAGGGGTGTCTGGTGAGCTTTTTCGCCATCTTCGCCGCCATGTCTTTCGGCATGTCGCCCTTTTTCACCGACTTCATTCCGTATGGCGGCGGGCAGCGCTCGTTCTTCGACCTGATCGCGGACACGTTCTCTGAAGTGATACTGCCCTTCGTGGGCTTCCTGGTGTGCATCGTGGTGTCCTACCGCTGGCGCAATGGCGGTATGTCGGCGGAGCTTGCCACCGGTGATCCTCACTACCTTGGCTCACTGGAAGAGCGGTATGTGAATTTTTCTCTGCGCACCTTCATTCCAGTGATACTGCTGTTTGTGTTTCTGAATTCAGTTTCGCGAAAATACTTCGCTTTCGATCTGCTGAGTCTGCTATGACCCTGATTGATCGCAGTGCGCTGGTGATGTACTCGGCCCGGCAGATGTACGCTTTGGTGGACGACATCGAGCATTACCCGGCTTTCATGCAGGGCTGCCAGTCGGCGCGCGTGATCAGCCGCAGCGACGAAGAAGTGGTGGGCGAGCTGACCCTTGGCAAGGGCGGTCTGCGCTATTCCTTCACCACCCGCAATTTGCTCAAGCCCGAAGAGGAGATGCAGATGGCTCTGGTGGAAGGGCCGTTCCGGAAATTCAGAGCGTCGTGGCGCTTTCAGCCGCTGGCTGAGAATGCCTGCAAGGTGAGTCTCACCATGGAGTTCGATTTTGCGGGCGGGTTGGTGGGCATGGCTCTGGAGTCTCTCTTCAACCATTCCGCGAACAATCTGGTGGATGCGCTGGTCAATCGTGCCCATCAGCTTTATGGGAGTGGGGCGGAATGATTCCGGTGGAAGTGGTCTATGGCCTGCCTCATGTGCAGCGATTGCTGGCACTGATGGTGCCAGCCGGCACCACGGCCCTGGATGCCGTGCGGCTCAGCGCAATAGCGCAGGAGTTCCCGGAGATCGTGCCGGAGACGGCGTCGCTGGGCATTTTTTCTCGCCTGCTCGATGGTAGATCGATGCCGGCACCGATGGAGTACATTGTGCAGCCAAATGATCGCATCGAGATTTACAGACCACTTCTCATCGATCCCAAGCAAGCGCGTTTGCGCCGCGCTGCAAAGAAGCGCTCGGCCCAGACTGGCAATCGAGGTAAATGACATGGACCAGAACGACATTCCCGCGAATGACAAACGCAAG
>CAISYX010000131.1 GCA_903889815.1 uncultured Gammaproteobacteria bacterium | reverse complement strand
CCCCTGAAGGAGCCTGCTCTGTTGTGGGAGCTTTCTCTGTTGTGGGAGCCTGCTCTGTTGTGGGAGCCTGCTCTGTTGTGGGAGCGGGCTTGCCCGCGACGCTTTCAGGGCCAGCTGGTTCGCGGGCCAGCCCGCTCCCACCAGGTACAGTCCCCCGCACCACCAGAAACGCCAGTGTGATGGCCACTATTCCCAGCCCGAAGGAATACAGGAAGAAACTCATATAGCCAGCGCCCAGCGCCGCGGCCGATACCCCGGCTACTTCGGCACCGCCTGCCAGCGACTGCGGCGGCAGCCCCCCCAGCAGCGGCATGAAGGCTGAAGGCAGCCCGCCTGCATCGGCCGACCTGGCAGCGCCTTCCACAATGCGGCCGCTCTGCGATGCCACCAGCTTGCCCAGAAGGGCATACAGGGAAGAGAACAAGGCGTATTGCGTCGCCGTGAATCCTGAGGATGTCAGCGACGACATGTAGGCGATCAGCGCCGTGCCGGCGAAGCCGGTCGCCAGATTGTCGATGCTGATGGACACATACAGCGCCCACACCTGCGGCCCCTGGGTGGTCAGCCACAGGAAGACCAGGTTCGAGAACGGGCTGGCAAAGACGCCGAACAACATGGTCTTCAGTACTCCGAAGCGCGCCACGCAGTAACCCCCGACCGCCACGCCGCCGATCAGGGCGACCACGCCGAATATCTTGCGCACCTGGGCAATCTCGCTGAGCGTGAAGCCCAGATCCAGGTAGAACGGCCCCATAAGATTGAGCACGAAGTCGGACAGGCGATACAGGCAGATCAATGCCAGAATCAGGCCGCCGAGGCGGCCGCCAAAGCGGGTGAAGAAATTGCGCAGCGGCGCTCCGTAGGCACGGCTGAGATGCTCGCCGGGACGCGTCTGCACTCCGGGAATGGGCCGACAGGCAAGAGCCAGCATCCCCAGCCCGGCCAGTACCGCAAACACCTGCAGGTAGACGCCGGTCGGTATCGAGCGCCACAGCGCCAGCAGCGTCTCGCCGAACTCCTGCGTCGCGCCGGCTCGCAGCAGTATGTCCTGCAGCAGCACGGCGTTGCCCGTAAGTCCCGAACCCATGAGCAAGGCGGCCACGAGGATGATGGCCAGGCGCAGCGCCCATTCCAGGGCTTCCACGGCAGGGCGCGCGGGCAGTTGGCTGAGTGCAGCTGCCGGCGGGCGGATGGCCACTTCCCGTGGGGCCAGCAGCGAACCTGCCACGCCCACGCACATCATGGCTGCCATCACGGCATACGAGAGCTGCCAGCTGAAGGCCTCTGCCAGCAGCAGCGGCACGGCCCCGGCCACGATCATCGCAATGCGATAGCCCCACTGATACGCGGCCGCCATGGCACCGTGGCGGCTCTCGTCCACGGCCTCGATCCGCCAGGCATCGATGACGATGTCCTGGGTCGCGCCGGCAAATCCTACCAGCGCCGCCAGGGCGCCTACCTTCCACAGCTGCAATTGCGGATCAGAACCTGCAATCAGCCACAGTCCCAGTATGACCACCAGCTGAGTGAGCAGCATCCAGGAGCGCCGCGGACCAAGCAGGGCATCCAGCACCGGCAGGCGGACGCGATCGATCACCGGCGCCCACACGAATTTCAGGGCGTAACTAAGGGTGGCGAGCGCGAAGATGGAGATGGACTGCAGTGACAGGCCTGACTGCCGCAGCCACACGGACAGGGTGTCGAAAATCAGCAGAAAAGGCAGGCCAGCGGCGAAGCCCAGCAACAGCATGACCAGCACGCGCCGTTCGCCATAGACGGCCAGCGCCCGCAGGTTGGCGGCGGTGCGTGCGGACAGACTGGGCCTGGAATCACGCATCGGCGCGTATCCTGCGGTGAGGGGTTCGGATGAGCAGACCGCCAGTCAGTCGCGGAAATTGTTGAACTGGACGGGCACGTCGAGTTTGGCTTCGCGCAGCATCGCGATCACTTCCTGCAGATCATCGCGCTTCTTGCCGGTGACACGCAGCTTCTCGCCCTGAATGGCTGTCTGCACCTTGGCCTTGGAGTCCTTGATCAGCTTGACGATCTTGCGGCTCATGTCGGCTTCCAGCCCCTGCTGAATGGTCAGCACCTGAAACACCTGCTTGCCGGATTTCTGCAGCTCCCCCATCTCCAGCGACTTGGCATCCACGTTGCGCTTGACCATCTTGCCTTTGAGGATGTCCAGCATCTGTTCGAGCTGAAACTCGGAATCCGCCGTCAGCGTAATCTCCTTTTCCTTGAGTTCGAAGCTGGCGTCCACGCCCTTGAAGTCAAAGCGGGTGGCGACTTCGCGTCTGGACTGGTCCAGTGCGTTGTTGACTTCGGGCATGTCTACTTCGGATACGATGTCGAACGATGGCATGGGCATTCCTCTGACGGGTTTCTGGCACTGAATGAATGGCGGTCATACTACCACCGCGCAGGGAGATGGTGAATCATGGTACCCCTGCTTCCTGAGGAGACCGAACCTTGAAAACACCTGCTTCTGATCTCGCCGCTGCGCAATGGCACGTGCTTGGTGCCGGCGCCATGGGCTGCCTGTGGGCGGTGCGGCTGTGGCAGCACCCGCCATTGGCCCGCAGAGTGGCCGTGTTGCTGCGCTCCGCCGAAGAGGTGGCGACATACCACAGGCACGGTGGCGTTAGGTTAGAGGAAGGCTGGGAAAACCCGCTGCCGGCGGGCGACGATGTGGGAGCGGGCCTTGCCCGCGAACAGGGTCAAAGCCAGGAAGTCGATGCTTCGCGGGCAAGGCCCGCTCCCTCCACTGACCACATCCCCACGCCAGTGCCCGCCGCCTGTGTCACAGACGACGGCCCTCCTCTGTCCCACCTGCTGGTGGCCACCAAGTCCCAGGACGTGGCGGCAGCACTGCACAGCGTGCACGCGCGACTGACACCAGATACCTGCATTGTCCTGCTGCAGAACGGCGTGCGGGTGCAACGCGAGATCACTGACCAATACGGCGCAGACCGGGTGTACTGCCTGAGCACCAGCCACGGAGCATGGCGGCGCGCGCCTTTTCACGTGGTCCACGCCGGACACGGCACAGCGTGGCTCGGGCAGCTGGAGAGCAACAACGTCAGGGCGCTGGATGCCCTGCTGGCCCTGTTGCCTGCAGCAGCCATGCAGATCGACACGGACCCGCACATTGCCCGCCGCCTGTGGCAGAAATTTGCAGTGAACTGTGCGGTCAATGCACTGACTGTGCTCTACGATTGCCGCAACGGCGAATTGCTGAAGATTTCGCAGGCGCGCCAGGACCTCGACGCGCTGACAAACGAGATCGAGGGCCTGCTGGACGTGCTTCCGGAGGTGCCGCCATTGCCCGAACTGCAGGAAAGTGTCGCCGAGGTGTTGCGGGTGGCAGCAAAGAATTTTTCATCCACCTTGCAGGACGCGCGGCAGGGACGCGCCACGGAGCTGGCCCATCTCAACGGCTATCTGTGCGAACTGGCCACGCTGCATGGTCTGGCCAGTCCACTGAACAACGCGTTGTTGCAGCGTGTCGCGTCCCGCTTCAGCCTGCCGGGTGCTTGATTGCAGTGACTGGATCGATCCCTTACCATCGCCCTGCCTGCTGCTCCCCGGGCCCATTCACACGCCACTCACGGCAAGGACAACAATAAAATGACACGCTTCTGGCGCACCGTCGCACTGGGCTGGGCCCTCATTCTCGCGGGTTCGCTGCTCGCCCACAGCATTCAGACCAGCGGCGACATCCGCATCAAGGACGTGCGCTTCAACGGCGCCGGGGGCAAAACCCTTAGCGCCTATCTGTACATTCCGCCCAACGCCACGCCTGACACGCCCGCCCCTGGCATTCTGGCTGTGCATGGCTACATTAACTCGCGGGAAGCCCAGTCAGGCTTCGCCATCGAGTTTGCGCGGCGCGGCTACGTAGTGCTGGCGCTGGACCAGGCAGGACATGGCTACTCCGACGCGCCCGCATTCGCCAACGGATTCGGAGGGCCTGCGGCCCTGCAGTATCTGCGCAGTCTTGACATTGTTGACACCGACAACATCGGCCTGGAAGGACACTCCATGGGAGGCTGGACAATTCTTGCAGCTGCCGCTGCGCACCCGGACGACTACCGCTCGATGGTGCTGGAAGGCTCCAGCACGGGCGGCGGACGCTCCGCGCCGGGCACGCCTGAGTGGCCGCGCAACGTCGCCGTTGTGTTCTCCCAGTTTGACGAGTTCGCGTCCTCCATGTGGCAAGTGCCCAAAGGCAGCGACATTGGCAACAGCGCCAACCTGCAGGCTCTGTTTGGCGCCACCGGGACTGTCGAGACCGGCCGCACCTACGGCAATATCGCGGCAGGCACCGGCCGTGTGCTGCACTCCCCGCCCGTGACCCACCCAGGCGATCACATTTCGCATGCCGCCATCGGGCATGCGCTGGACTGGTTCTCACAGACGCTGGAGGGCGGCACGCCACTCCCGGCGAATGACCAGATCTGGTTCTGGAAGGAAATCGGCACCTTGCTGGGTCTGATCGGCTTCGTGGTGCTGCTGTGCGGCAGTTTTGGCGTTCTGTTGCAGACGCCAGCCTTTGCCGGACTGCGTGCGACACCGTTCAGTTTTGCCCATGCAACCCGGACAGGCCAGTGGTGGCTGCTGGCCGTGTTCAGTGCGGCCATCCCCGTTGTGACCTTTTATCCCCTCATGCGCTGGGGCGGACAACTGCTGGGCACCTCGGCGCTGTTCCCGCAGAGCATCAGCAGTCAGGTGGCCTTCTGGGGAGTCATGAACGGGCTCATCTTCACCGGCCTCGGCTACGTGATCCGCACACAGAAGGTGCTGGCTCCAGTGGCCCTGCTCCCCGCCCTGCTGATCAGCCTCGCCACAGTGGGCATCGGCTATGGCGCCGTGCTGCTGGCGGACTTCTTCTTTCAGATCGACTTTCGCTTCTGGTTTGTCGGAGTAAAGCCGCTCAACCTGATGCAGTTCCAGATCATGCTGAGTTACCTGCTGCCTTTCACAGCGTTCTTCGTGTTGGCGCTACGTGCCCTGCACGGCGGGCTTTCGGTGCAGGGTGACAGTGTGGCACGGCAATACGCGGGCAATCTCTTCGCACTGGCGGGCGGCTTCCTAATCTTCCTGGTGATGCAGTATGGCAGCCTGTTTGCAACCGGTTTCCTGCTGACACCTTCCGAACCGCTGAACACCATCGTGATGATACAATTCGTGCCGCTGCTGGCCATTGTTGCCATCCTCAGCACTTATACATACCGCCTCACCGCTTCGTGGCTGCCCGGCGCCTTCGTCAACGGCCTGTTCGTCAGCTGGTATGTCGTGGCGGGTCAGGCCACACAGTTTGCCGTGAACTAGACAGGAAGCCCCCAGTGCTGCAGCGCCACCCGTTCGTCCTTCTGCCTGCTCTGTTGGGGCTCACGCTCGTCAGCTTCCTGGTGTCCTTCAGCAGTGGCAGTGCCGACCTGGGCATCGGCGCAGTGCTTTCACAACTTTTCGGTCAGGAACAAGGGCTGCAACAGCAGATTCTTTTCGAACTGCGAATTCCGCGCAGCATCGCCGCATTCATCACCGGCGCATTGCTGGCCCTGTCTGGCGTGATCATGCAGGTGCTGCTGCGCAACCCCCTCGCCGATCCCTACATTCTCGGAATCTCCGGAGGCGCAGCAGTGGCCGCTCTGGCCGCCATCCTGCTTGGGGCAAGCGCGCTGTGGATCTCGAATGCCGCGTTTGCCGGAGCGCTGCTTTCGATCGCGATTGTGTTCGGCATTGCGCGGGCGAGCGGAGCGTGGTCCTCTACTCGCCTGCTGTTGACGGGGGTTGTCGTCTCGGCGGGGTGGGGTGCGATGATCAACATTCTGCTTACCACCAGTGCCAACAACAGCGTCTACAGCATGCTGTTCTGGCTGATGGGCGATCTGAGCCAGAGCAGCGCCGGATGGATCAGCACGGGAATTCTGTTACTGGGATTCGTGCTGATGATGTGGCAGGCCCGCGCCATGAACGTACTGGCTCGTGGTGACTTGCAGGCCGAGGCGCTGGGCGTGAACGTGCCGCGCCTGAAGCTGTTCCTGTACTTCGCCACCTCCGTGCTGACCGCCTGTGCCGTGACCATCGCAGGCTCCATAGGTTTCGTGGGGCTGGTCATTCCGCACATGCTTCGCCTGTTGGGCGCAAGGGATCATAGCTTGCTGATCCCCTCTTCCGTGCTGCTGGGCGGCAGCTTTCTCATGATCGCCGACAGCGTG
>CAISYX010000130.1 GCA_903889815.1 uncultured Gammaproteobacteria bacterium | reverse complement strand
CCTGCTGATCGCAGGCTGCACCACGGTGCGCTATGAGTATCAGCCGCCGTCAAGCGACACCGGACGCTTGTGCGTGACTCAATGCCAGGGGATTCGTGAAGTATGCCGTGGAAATGAAATAAACCGCGCGCAGGCCGAGCGGTATGCCTGCGAGCAGCGCAGCGAGATGGCCTATAGGGGCTGTTATCGCAACGCCAGAAGCCCCGACGAAGCGAGAAGATGCTACCGGCCTGCTTGCAACATCCCTGATACCCAATGGCGTTGCGATGAGAGCTTTCGGCAGTGTTTCGAAGGTTGTGGTGGCGTGATTCGAAAATTCACGCAATAGCCAGACGCAATCAGACTGTACCGCTGGTTGCGTGCTGGCCAAGGCGCGGGTTTGTCGTAATGCTTTCGCGGCAGGTCAGGCCTTGATGCCTTTGATGAAGGCAGGTCGCGTCTCCAGGCGGCTCACGTAAGCCTGAAGATGGGTCATCTCCTCAGGCATACAACCGAGTCGCCTTGACATGTAGCACGCATGACCCAGCATGAAATCCACGCCTGACAGTGCACCCAGCATGTAGTCACGACCGCTCAGTGTCTCGTTGAGTGGCTCCAGTGTTTTGGTCAAAAGGCGCTTGGCCTGACCCAGAATCTCCTCATTGCGGCGCTCGGGCGGCAGCAGCAAGGTCTGAACGACGATGGTGTTGATCGGCGGCATGACCATGCCTTCGCAGTAATGAAACCACTGAAGGTATTGAGGGAAAAGAGGTGAGTTCACTGCCGGTTTGAGATCCCCATTGCTGTGTCGTGCAATCAGATATTCCACGATTGCACCCGATTCGTACAACATCAGGTCGCCATCCTCCAGGACTGGAACCCGGCCCAACGGATGTCTTGCGCGATGCTCCTCCGACTTCAACGCTTTGGGGCTGAAATCCATTCGATTGAGCTCAAAAGGCAGCTGGAGTTCTTCCAGCAGCCAGACGATTCGCCCGGCGCGGCTGTTGGGGGCGTGATGGAGTTTCAACATGGGCAGGTCCAGTGGGTCATGTGCTCGGGCTGTTATATCATTCCGCACCAATTGGTACAAAACCCAATCATGCCTCGTCCCATTGAATTCGATCGAGCCAAGGCCATGAACCGCGCGATGGCGATGTTCTGGCGCCAGGGCTATCAAGCCACTTCAATCGCGGAGCTGCTTCAGACGATGGACATCGGCCGAAGCAGTTTTTATGCGGCCTTCAAGGACAAGCGCAGCTTTTTCATTGAATGCCTCGATCTCTGGGCAGAGCGCACACTGGATCTGATTCAGCGTAGCCGTGCACAGATGCCTCCTGTGGATGCACTACAGAGTTTTTTTGAGCGCGGGTTCGTGGCAGCAAGCGGTGCCAAAGGGAACTGGGGTTGCATGCTGGTCAACACTGTTCTTGAAATGGCCGGCGTCGATGATGCGCTTGCGGATCACGCAAGCCGCCATCTTGATCAGCTGCAAGCGCTGTTTGGCGACTGCCTGACAGATGCCGGCGCCGAGCCTGTGCGCGCGCAAGAGCTGGCTGCGATGCTGATGTTGTTCAACGAAGGGATCCGGGTCTCGAGTCGCCGCCGCGTGTCTCAGATTCATCACAGGCAATCCATCGCCACCACATTTCGCCTGGTCCGGAGCTCACTGTCATGAACACCCAATCCACCACCACTGAGGTGCCGCGGATCGCCCTCTGGATCGTTTTGCTGGCGGCAGCAGGCACCTTCGCCCTGACCATGGGCTCGCGCCAGACCATGGGTCTGTTTCTGTCGCCCTTGAACACGGCCACCGGTCTGGGCCTGGCCAACATCAGCCTGGCCTTTGCGTTCGGTCAGCTGTGGTGGGGCCTCACACAGCCCTTCGCCGGAGCCATGGCCGACAAGATAGGCGCCGGGCGGGTTCTCCTGATTGGCGCACTGCTGGTGGCGATCGGTACCTTCATCACCCCCTATATGACCAGCACCTGGGGCTTGATTCTGGCCATTGGTGTGCTGTCCGCAGGAGGCTCGGGCATGGCGGGCCCTGCAGTGCTGATGGCAGCGACTTCGCGCTTGATTCCCGCTGAACGGCGCAGCTTCGCCTCGG
>CAISYX010000129.1 GCA_903889815.1 uncultured Gammaproteobacteria bacterium | reverse complement strand
GCAGCAGCGCGTTGGCCGCGTTGGGGGTGACGTGAGAGTCCACCAGCAACACATCTTCCTCGCCGACCAGCATCAGGGCGTTACTCATGAGATACACCTCCCCGGTGCCGGTCACCTGATACACGCCATCGGCCATGCGCGTGAAGACATGGGAGCTGGTCTCGATGACCTCAGGGGGTTCGTCCTGGGCATTCACGTAGCCGAACACGGCCATCAGCAGCCCCGAGCCCAGCAGGCCCGCCATGGCGGCATTCAATCGATTCTTCTTGTTGTTCATGGTGTTGATCCTGGTCAGAGGGGTCGGGAAATAACGGTCCAGCGCATGCTACTTGAATCACCGCAGGGGCGAAAGCCAGTCGAAAGCCGCAAAAATCATAATCTGCCTTAATGCTTTCATTGGTCTGCCACAATTGTCGTGCAGAGTGAGCCCACGATCGAGAGAGCCACAGGAGTATCGGATCATGTCAGCAGTACCGAACGATTTCAGGAACTTTCCAACTGCGCTCTCCCTCGCAGTGGTGAGTTCCAGCGATCCATCTGTCAGGGAAGGCAAGCCGGCCACAGCGTTGGAGTTGCTCTACTCGATCGACCAATTTACCGATGAGTTGGTGGGGGAAGATGAAGCCCTGCAATTCCTCTGGGGAGATGTTTCCATCGCCGCAAGGCACCCGGCAAGCATCGCCGCCTGAAGCCCTCGTCAGTCTACGTTTGATTCCGCATTGGACTGCCCTTGAGACCGGATTCTGTGCACCACAGAGTCTGGTTTTGTCATTGCTCTTCTCATTTACAGATACAGTGCCTCCACCCGCTGGACCAGCGCATCGGAGCGCATTCGCGTCCGGTGGTCCATGATGCCGGGCAGAAGACGGGTCTCCACACCATCGGCTTCCAGCCAGCCCGAGATCGTGTACAGGTACATGTCCGCCACGCTGTAACGGTCTCCCAGCACCCAGGGCCCCTGCAACATGGACTTCTCAATGAGCAGCATGCAGTCCGTCATGTTCTGCGGCACCTTCGCCTTCATTGCCTCGATGGCGGCAGGATCATCGGCCCAGCGTGCGCCCCGCACCCGGTGGGCGTGGGCGACGTGCACCGTGGAACACAGATAGCTGTTGAAGGCCTGCATCTGCGCCACTGCAAAGATATCGTCGAGGGGAGCCAGGCCCGCCTCTGGAAAGCGCTGCGCCACATAGAGCAGCAGCGCCGGAATTTCCGTGAGGATGCCGCGCTCGGTGACCAAAGCCGGGACACGCCCCTTGGGGTTGATGGCAAGGAACTCCGGCGAGCGCTGTGCCTGCACAGCAAAGTTCACGGCGAGCGCCTCGTAATTCGCTCCTGCATGCTCCAGCGCAAGATGGGCAGCCAGCGCGCATGTGCGTTGGGCGTAGTAGTAGGTCAGCATTGCAAATCTCCTGGGGTCATGCCGTACTTGAGAAGGAGGTGCGCATCAATCTTCTGCCCACTGTCGCAGCAGATTGCTGCGGGTCTTGAGCAGCAGTTCCAGTGCATCCCCATCCACCTTGTCTTCGCGCAAGGAGGCGATGACGCGGTCCAGATCGAAGAGAATTTCACGTGCCTCGGGGCTGCGGACCAGACTCCGGATCCATCCAACGATGACCTGTCGGCTGCCTCGGGTAACCGGCTCCACCCGGTGCAGGCTCGTG
>CAISYX010000128.1 GCA_903889815.1 uncultured Gammaproteobacteria bacterium | reverse complement strand
GTGAGGGCATCCCGGAGGGATGCGGGTCAGCCGCAGAACGAGTCGGGCACTCCCCGGGGCCGGACAGATTCCCGCAATGGCCCGGGCAGTTCGCGGGCAAGCCCGCTCCCACACCGGCTGGCTCCCACACCGGCCGGCTTCTCCGCACCGTGGCCCCCTCCTTGCATGAGGATTGCAGCCACAGGCCGCCCCGCTTGACTTTGCCTGCCAGATGCAGACTAATCAGGCCATCTGGCGCCCGCCCAATCACCACAAGAATCTCTGGGAGTCCCATCGTGATCCGTCTTTCCCGCAAGCCGCTTGTCGCTGCCATGCTGTGCCTGAGTGCCTCACCTGTGTTCGCGCAGGATCTGGACTGGACGGCACTGGATGCCGAAACCCTGCAACACTTCCAGGCCATGGTGCGCATCGACACCGCGGATCCACCCGGCCGCGAGGTCGATCTCACCAACTACATCACGGGCGTGCTCGACGCCGAAGGCATCGCCTACGAGGTGCATTCCCTTGAGGAAAACCGGCCCAACATCGTGGCCCGCCTGAGTGGCAATGGCAGCAAGCGCCCGCTGTTGCTGATGGCGCACCAGGACACCGTGAACGTGGACGCCAGCAAATGGACCTTCCCTCCCCACAGTGCCGAACGTGACAGCGGCTGGATCTACGGGCGCGGCACGCTGGATGACAAGGACAACCTGGTGGCCTCGCTCATGACGCTGATTCTGCTGAAACGGCAGGGCGTGGCGCTGGACCGTGACGTGATTCTGCTGGCGGAATCCGGCGAGGAAGGCGCTACCCAGATCGGCATTCAGTTCATCGTGAACGAACATTTCCCGAGCATCGATGCCGAGTACTGCCTGGCCGAAGGCGGCAGTGTGGTGCGCCAGAATGGAGCGGCGTTCCACACCTCGGTGCAGACGGTCGAGAAATTGCCCCGCGGCATCCAGCTCACCAGCAATGGTGTGGCCGGGCATGGCTCGGTGCCGCTGCAGTCCAATGCCATCGTGGCGCTGTCCCGTGCGGTGGCCACCATTGCCGACTGGCAGCCGCCGATTCGCCTGAGCGACACCACGACGTCCTACTTCTCGCGCCTGGCCGCGATCTCCGAACCGGAAGCCGCTGCCCGCTACAACGCGGTGCTGAGTCCGTATTCTGCGGAAGGCCAGGAGGCCGTGAACTATCTCAAGCAGTACGAGCCCCGCAATGCCGCGGTGTTGTTCAGCACGATCTCGCCGAACATTGTCGACGGCGGTTACCGTTCCAACGTGATTCCCTCGGAAGCCACCGCCACGCTGGACGTGCGCCTGCTGCCCGATGAAGACGCGCCGGCTTTCCTGGAAATGGTGCGCGAGGTGATCAATGACCCGGCGGTGAATGTGGACTGGGGTTCACGCAACCAGCGCCCCGGCGCCTCGACGTCGCTGGACACCGACGCCTACCGCGTCATCGAGTCGGTATTTGGCGAAAGCTATGGCGCTCCCGTGCTGCCAGTGATGAGCACCGGCGCCACCGACATGGCGTATCTGCGCGCCCGTGGCATTCAGTGCTATGGCGTGGGGCCGGGCATTGATGCGGAAGACGGGCCGCTGGGCTTTGGTTCCCACAGCGATCAGGAGCGCATCATCGAAGCCGAGTTGTACCGCTTCGTGCAGACCTTCTACAAGGTGGTGGAGGAGATTGCCGCGACGCCGTGAGGCTGCGGCGTGCAGACCAGAATTTTCCCGAAGGTCTGCAGATCCACCTGTTCCGTCAGTGCCAGGCCGCTGCGTGCCAGCAGCGCCTGCCACTGTGCCAGGGTCCGTTCACGACCGCGTGTTCCGATGAACATCTGCATGTCGAACGAGGCGCTGCTCAGATCCGCCCCTGTCTCCGGCATCACGACTTCCAGAATGGCCACGGTGGCGCCACTGTCACCAATACCCCGCACCACCGTTCGCAGAACGGTCTCGCACTGCGCATCATCGAACCCATGCAGCAAGGCACTGAGCAGGTAGATGTCTCCGGCATTGCGCGCGGCAGGCACTTCACGCAGAGCATCGCCGCCGACGAACGCCATGCGCACACTCACTTCGTCCTCGGCCACACGCTTCTGCGCCACCAGCACTTTCTCAATGATCGCGGGCCGGTCCTGCACCAGCGCGCGCAGGCCCGGATGGCGTTTGAGTATTGCGCGGGACTTGCTGCCCGCAGAGCCTCCTATGTCGATCACGCGGGTAAAACGACTCCAGTCGAAGTCCGTCGCGAAGCAGTCACCGGTCAGCGCTTCTACACTGTCCATGGCGTTCGAGAACAGCTGGTCGAAATCCGGATGGGTGTCCATGTAGTCGAACAGTTCTTCCCCGAACTGCAGAGCGAACGGTGGCTGGCCGGTGCGGATGCCCTCCTCGAGCGTGGCGAGCCACGGCAGGCTCATCTCGGGGGAGTTGTGCATCAGGATCATGGAACGCACACATTGCGGATTGTCATCACGCAGGCAGTTCGACACGGCATTGTTGCGAAAGCGCCCCGGTGCAGTCTCCGTGAACACGCCAAGGGCCGAGAGCATGCGCAGCAGACGATAAAGCGGGTCAGCGGCCGCTGAGCAGCGCGCCGCGAGGATGTCTGCGGTCAGCTCCTCGTCACCCAGAGCGCCTGCAATGTCGAGCCGCGCTGCCACATACAGGGCCCGCGACTGCCAGAATGCCGAGCCGATCTGCAGCAGCCGGAAGGGCGGCGGCGTGGTGCGATTGGGCAGGTTCTGCAGCCAGGTGGCAAATTTCAACAGTCGCGCGAAGCGGCGCACCGCGCCTTTGTTCTTTTGCAGTGTCATGTGTCTCTCCCGAGGCCTGCCGCGAACAGGCGGCCATTGAAGGCCGCCAGCGCGGCGAGAAAGGCCTCGTCCATCGGCCGTTCCATCTGTTCTTCGAAGATGTCCTTGAGCAGGATCGGCGTCATGGCCAGGCTGACGAAGGCCATGCGCAGGATGTCCGCGTCGAGTTCGGGCGCCACATCGCCAGTGCGTTTCATCTGCTCTACCCGCCGCGCGCCCCGCGTACGGCCTCGCTCCAGCAACTGCTGGATGAAGCGCCGGCCCGGCCCCTGATTCAGCGCCAGCACCTTCAGAATCAGACGCGGGAACTCAGGGCGTGCGTTCATGGTGTCGTAGTACAGCTGCAGATACTCCCCGAAGCCCGCCGGCGTGTGCAGCAGCGCGCTGTCCAGCACGTCCAGCAGCGGGCTGAGCGTTTCACGGATCATCTCCTCGTACAGGCCCTCCTTGCTGCCGAAGTAATAGCGGATCATCGAGACATTGGCACCGGCCCGCTCGGCAATCAGCCGGGTGGTGACGCGGTGATAGTCGTCTGTCAGGAAGCAGTCAAGGGCGCCCTTGAGCAGACGGGCGCGAACTCCCTCCGATGGCGGCAGGGCTGGCACGGAAACTTCAGCAAGATGCGTCATGGCGCGAGACTCCGGAGGCAGATGGCAAGAGCCTAGCACTGCGCCATCGCGATGCCCCAGCGCTTTCGCCAATCAGAAACGAGGCCTTGATTGACCTCTTCAGAATTGCAGACCAGCAGGTTGCCGCGCTATCGTGCCTTGCCTGATCTGCTGCCATGCAAGGAGATATACATGTCCGGCCAGTACCCCGACCGCATCCGCCAGCTGCCTCTCTTTGACGGCCGTTTCGATGCCTACAAGCTTGAGGCCAAGGGGGCGGATGTCCTGTTTGCTTCCTATGCAGCAGGCACGAGCATTCCTGCGCACACGCACGACACCGACAACTACGGCGTCATTACCCGCGGCGAACTCATCCTGACGCAGAACGGCGTGACCACGCGCCATGGCGTGGGCGACTGGTACCACGTGGCCGCCCATGTGGAACACGCGGCACGCTTCGACGTGCCCACCGACGAAGTGGAGTTCTGGTTCAAGCCGTAAGGCGTGCAGCGGCCGCAAACGGCACTTGCAGCTGCAGCCCCTCGCCGTGCTGATCGAGTCGGGCATCGAGGGCGTGCAGGCGCTTCTGCAACACGGGCAGGCGTGCGAACTCGCCTGAGTTGCCCCCCGCCGCTCTGTGCAGGGTCAGCTGCACTGTCAGCGTGGCGCGCGCGGTGTCCCACTGGCAATCCGCCCGCAAAGCCAGCAGCCCTGGTGAGCGCAGCGCACTGCCCACCAGTTCGCGCAACAGCAGGCGCAGGCCCAGCATGTGCCGGCTGTCGCAAGCCAAATGGTCCAGTGCTGGCGCCAGGTCCCAATCCAGATCCTTGCCCAGTGCCGTGGCTCGTGCCAGTTGCTCTGCCATGCAGTCAGCCAGTACCGCGGCCACACTCTGCTCGGTCGCCAATACCCGGCTCACAATATCGCGCAGGTCCTGCAGTGCGGTGCGCGCCAGGTCCTGTGCTGCCCCCCTTTCACTTTGATAGATGAGCGACAGCAGGCGTGCGCCGAGATCATCGTGCAGATCGCGGTACACCAGCTCCCGCTCGGCATCGATTCTGATCTGCCGTTCCAGAGACTCCTGTTCTGCATAGACCAGTCGGATGCGCTCCTCGCTTGCCGCCAGGCGTTGCTGAAGCTGGGCGTTCAGTTGCGCCAGCCCCGCAGAGGCCTGCAGGAATGCGCTGATGCCATGCCACGCCAGAATCATCAGCATGCCTGGCGGCGTGATGTAGGACACTGGCGTGTCCCAGCGCCAGCGCTCGGGGTAGATGTCGGCAAACAGTGTGACGTCGTGCAGCGCAGCCAGCAGCATGATGATCAAGCCGATGGCCACGCTCCACGTCTGCGCCGTGCGCGGCCCGCGCAGCAGCTTGACCACCAGCACCACAAACAGCATCTGGCAGAGCAGTTGCCCGGCATTGCCGATGTCCACCACGTAGCGATCTGGCACCACACTGATCAGGGCGCCATGCAGAAGGGGAATCACGACCAGCAGCCGCAGTCGCGAATCGCGACTGTGCAGATAGAACATGGCGGTGAAGGCCAGCAGGCTGGTGGCCCCGGTCACCACGCCCCAGTGAATGAACCGCAGCGCCATGAACTCGCCCACGGGCAGCACCGGCAACACGATGTAGAGCAGCGGCAGGGCCCAGGCCACGCTCATGATGCCCATCAGCCACCACTGGCTCTGGCGCGTACGCAGCCACACGAACAGGCTGAGGCTGCCGATGAACAACAGGGCCATCAGACTGATCTTCACCAGGGTGATCTGCACGAAATAGCTCAGGCTGTACCACGGTTGCAGCGACTCCGCGGTGCCGAGAATCACCGGACTCATCACGCCAAAGGCCGGTTCCGAAATCAGGCGGGCATACAGATACTGCTGCCCTTCTCCCGCCAGTGCCGACGCGGGGAGCGTCCACAACACCGGCCGGTTCCAGTTGCGCTGCAGGCGCGCCTCGACGGGTTGCGACACAGGCCCGCCGCTGCCAACGTAGACGTTGTCGACCCACAGTTCCAGATTCATCATGTGCCGCAGCATCAGCACCTGTGTCCAGCCCCGTGCCAGCGTGTCGGCGGGCAGTGGCACGCGGTACCAGGCCTCGCGGGAGTCTTGCGGATGCAGCGCGTCGCGGGACCACGAGCGGGGCAGATGCACCGGCCGCCAGCCTTCCTGCGTCGTGGGCGGTGTGGCGCCCTGAACCACCAGCACTTCCGCCTGGGTGATGAAGTCGTAGTCGGCACGCGCCTGTGGGGCACCCAGGAACAGCAAGCCCAGCACCAGAGTCGACAGCAGCGCGGGCATAGCTCGCCACAGCAGTACGCAGCGCAACAACAGACTCATCGCTGCCCCTCCTCGCCGTGACGCAGCGGCAGTGTGAACTGCAGGCGGGTGCCACCGCTCTCGCCAGCCCCGATGGTGACAGTGCCGCCCAACTCCAGCATGCGGTTGCGCATGTTCACCAGACCGCGGCCCGGGCGATGGGACGGGGCAATGCCACGGCCATCGTCTGCCACGACGTAGAGCAGCCTTGGCCCGGTATCGGCCATGCTGACCATTGCCGTCACGCTCACGCGTCGTGCCTGCGCGTGCTTGAGAAGATTGCTCAGGGCTTCGCGCAAGGTGCGCAGCAGGGCAGATTCCTGACGCGCCATCAGCGTCCAGTGCTGCAGGGTACCTTGCAGCTGCCAGTCCAGCACCAGCCCGGTCTGCTCACAGCGCGTCTGGGCTTCGGCGAAGGCATCCGCCAGCACATCCTGCAGCGCAGGGGCCTGCTCGGGATGCAGCTTGCGGGAGTCGCGCAGCTCTGCCAGCGCTGCGCGCGCCAGATCAGCGCTTGCAGGATTGCTGGCCGAGTAGATCAGCTGCAGCAGTTTGTCACTGAGATCTTCGTGAATGGACTGATAGATGGTCTTGCGCTCGCGCAGCGCAGCGGCGTCCAGGGCGTCGTGCGTGAGCATGGCATAACGGCTGGCGAATTCCGCTTCGGCTTCCTGCACGCGCTGGTCGAGGGACGTATTGAGGGCCGCGAGCTGCTGAAGATTGTCGCCGTGGCTCGCCACCAGGAAGTACAAAGCCAGCAACACGCCTGTCATCTGTGCCACCGTTGCCGTCTGCAGGACATTGTCCGGGTGCCGGGCCAAATGGACATTGGTCAGCACCAGCAAGGTGTCCACGAGCACGCTCAAGGCCATGAGCCAGACGCCCAGGGTCAAGGCCGTCTGTGCCGACGATTGTCGCCGCAGTCCCTCCCCCAGTTGCCGGCTGCTGGCCAGCCACAGGGCCAGGCCGCAGGCAGCGGCTATGGCTTCGTGCAGCACGGGCAGAGCAAGCATGGCCGCCAGTCCGAAACCCAGCAGCGCAGCGAGCGCCACCAGACTCAGCACGCGCTGCTGCCGCTCTGGCAAGCCGGGGTGAAGGATGCGGGCAAGACAATAGAACCATGCCGTGATAAGCACATCAGGCAGCAGCCTGGAGGGGGGCAAGACGTCGAACGCCTGCAGAAACCAGCCATTGCCGCACAGGCTTGTTCCAAGCAGCCAGAGGTAGTGGGGAATATTTGCCCGCACGCGCCACAGGGCCAGCAGTGTGAGGGCGGCCACCAGATTGAGGACGACCGTCCACTGGGGCAGGTCATGGAACAGCAGCTGGCGCTGGTCAAGCAGTCGCAGCTGCGCGTGATGGTCGGTGAACACCGCCTCGGTGCCGAGCGCGGACGCCGTGCAAGCAAGCAGTGCGGCTGCCAGCCATGCAAGTGTGGCCCCCCGGGTCATCCGTCTGCCAGCGCCGGGTCGTTGTCCGTGATGAAGATGTTCCAGAACGACAGGAACAAGGCGGCAATCAGTGGGCCGATGACGAAGCCGTTGATGCCGAGCATGGCGATGCCCCCCATGGTGGAGAAGAGCACGATGTAGTCCGGCAATTTGGTGTCGCGGCCAACCAGAATGGGGCGCAGCACGTTGTCTGCCAGACCGATGATGAGCGCGCCATAAGCCACCAGAACGGACGCTTCGAACCACGCGCCGGTCGCATACAGATACAAGGCCACCGGAACCCAGACCAGGGCAGCGCCAACGGCGGGGATCATCGACAGGAAGGCCATGACCACGGCCCACAGGACCGGCGCGGGAATGTCCAGCAGCCAGAAGATCACTCCGCCGAGCGCACCCTGCACGATCGCCACCAGCAGATTGCCTTTCACCGTGGCGCGGGTCACTTCCACGAACTTGCGGAACAGCAGCAGTTTGCGGGAATCGCTCAACGGCACTGCCGTCTTCATCAGTGCTAACAGACGGTCGCCATCGCGCAACAGAAAGAACGTCAGGTACAACATCAGCACCAGCTTGACGGTGAAGTTGACGGTGTTGCGCCCTAGGGCAAGGGCCTGCTGGGCGATGATTTCGCTGATGCCGGTGGCCGAGCTGGCCAGATAGCCGCGAATGCTGTCGGTATTGACGCCCACGCGCTCCATCAGGTCGGGCAGGAACGGAATGGCTGACACGATGCGGTCGATGAACGCCGCTGGCTGAATTTCCTGGGATTCGATCAGGCTGTAGAAATTCGCACCCTGCTGAATGAAGGTGGATAGCAGGGCCAGCACCGGAATGATCACGATGATGGACAGGGACAGCAGCGTGATCAGCGCCACCAGCGTGCGGTTGTAGGGCATGCGATCGCGCAGGCGGGACTGCACGGGAGAGAACAGCACCGTGACGACGATGGCCCAGAAGATGGCGCTCCAGAACGGTCGCAGCACCAGGGCAAACAGCAGCGTGATGACGCCCAGAAGGATCAGGAAAGTCCGTCGTTCGAGCAGGTTACGCATGGCGGAATCTCCAGAGAGAAAAAGGGGGCGGCAGGTGCCGTCAGTGCTTGTGCCGCAGCATGCGGATGATCTCGACTATTCGCGG
>CAISYX010000127.1 GCA_903889815.1 uncultured Gammaproteobacteria bacterium | reverse complement strand
GGACACGCCGTGAACCCATCCATGGGGGCTCGGCTGCCGCCGTCCTGGCGGCAGACGGTCCTGCCAGACACTGCCCGCCGCGCAGAGGCTGGCACCGCAGTATTCTCCGCGCCGAGCCTACAAGGACGTACTTGTGGCGTGTCCCGACGAATTCCGGGCTCTGCCCGCCAAGCCTGTTTCTGCCGGCAAGCACTTTGTGGGTGCCGTGCGCTCCCGCATGCAGTAAAATGCCGCGCAATTGAAACTTGACCAGCCTAATGGGGAAATGCATGTTTAGTAGCGAGATGACAATTGCGGAATTTGATCCCGAGCTCAGCGCCGCCATCAAGGCGGAGGCCGAGCGACAGGAACACCATATCGAACTGATTGCCTCCGAGAATTACGCCAGTCCGCGTGTCATGGAAGCGCAGGGTTCCGTGCTGACCAACAAGTACGCCGAAGGCTATCCCGGCAAGCGCTACTATGGCGGCTGCGAGCATGTCGATGTTGTGGAAACTCTCGCCATCGAGCGTGCCAAGGCCCTGTTCGGTGCCGATTACGCCAACGTCCAGCCGCACTCCGGCTCCCAGGCCAATGCAGCCGTGTTCATGGCGCTGCTGAAGCCGGGCGAGACAGTGCTGGGCATGAGTCTGGCTGACGGTGGGCACCTTACCCACGGCGCCAGCGTCAACTTCTCCGGCCGCATCTACAAGGCGGTGCAGTACGGTCTGGACAGCGTGACGGGCGAAATCGACTACGCGCAGGTGGAAGCACTGGCCCTGGAGCACAAGCCCCGCGTGATCATTGCCGGGTTTTCCGCGTATTCCCGCATCGTCGACTGGCAGCGCTTCCGCGTGATCGCCGACAAAGTCGGTGCCTGGTTCCTGGTGGACATGGCGCACATCGCCGGACTGGTAGCCGCCGGGGTATATCCCAGCCCGGTGCAGATCGCTGATGTCACCACGTCCACAACTCATAAGACGCTCGGTGGACCGCGCGGTGGCGTGATCCTGGCCAGGGCCAATCCCGAACTGGAAAAGAAACTGAATTTTGCTGTGTTCCCGGAGAGTCAGGGTGGCCCGCTGATGCACGTGATTGCCGCCAAGGCCGTCTGCTTCAAGGAAGCCATGAGCCCTGAGTTCAAGGCTTATCAGCAGCAGGTAGTGAAGAACGCGCAGGCCATGGCGACCACGTTCATTGCCCGTGGCTATGAAGTAGTGTCCGGTGGCACGGATGACCACCTGTTCCTGCTCAGCCTGGTAAAGCAGGGCATCACAGGGAAAGATGCAGATGCAGCGCTTGGTCGCGCCAACATTACCGTCAACAAGAATGCCGTGCCCAAAGATCCACTGCCGCCCTTCGTGACCAGTGGACTGCGCATCGGTTCTCCGGCGGCTACCCGTCGTGGCTTCAAGGAAGCGGAAGTGAGCGCACTGGCAGGCTGGATCTGCGACATTCTGGACAAGATGGGCGATCACAGCGTAGAGGCTGCCGTGCAGCAGAAAGTGATCGCTCTGTGCGAGCGTTTCCCGGTCTACGGCAAGTAAACGGCGGAGTCCGCGATGCAATGTCCGTTCTGCAATGCACTGGATACCAAGGTGATAGACTCGCGTCTGGTCGCCGAAGGCAATCAGGTTCGCCGCCGGCGCGAGTGCATTACCTGCGCCGAGCGTTTCACGACCTATGAGACAGCGGAACTGGTGATGCCGCGCATCATCAAGCAGAACGGCAATCGCGAGCCCTTTGATGAGAACAAGCTGCACTCGGGTCTGCTCAAGGCGCTGGAAAAGCGCCCGGTCAGCATTGAGCGGGTGGACGAGGCGATGAATCGCATCAAGAACCATCTGCGCGCTACAGGCGAGCGGGAAGTGCCTTCGCGCATCGTCGGTGAACAGGTCATGCAGGAGCTGCGACAGTTGGACGAGGTGGCCTTTGTGCGCTTTGCATCGGTCTATCGCAGCTTCAAGGATTTGAACGAATTCCGCGCCGAGATCGACCGTCTGGCCAACGACAATTGAGTGTCCGGACCCTGAGATGAACAACAGCGCTGCCTCCTGGATGGGCCTTGCCATTGAATCGGCGTCCCGCGTTTTCTCCACAACGCCGAACCCGCGGGTCGGCTGCGTGCTGGTGCGGGATGGCGAGATCGTGGGCATTGGCCTGCACGAGAAACCCGGCGAGCACCATGCCGAGGTCAATGCGCTGCTGGCAGCCGGCGAGCGTGCCCGGGGCGCCACGGCCTATGTGTCGCTGGAGCCTTGCTGCCATTTCGGACGCACGCCGCCCTGCACCCGGGCGCTGATTGCCGCTGGTGTGTCGGAAGTAGTGTTTGCGATGCTGGATCCGAACCCGCTGGTGGCGGGCAAGGGCGTGCAGGCTCTGCGCGATGCAGGCATCACCGTAAGCGGACCACTTTGCGAAGAAGAAGCCCGCCGGCTGAATCGCGGGTTCATCAAGCGCATGAACGAGGGGCTGCCCTTTGTGCGCTGCAAGATGGCAATGAGTCTGGACGGACGCACGGCCATGGCGTCGGGCGAGAGTCAGTGGATTACCGGGCCCGCTGCCCGCGCCGATGTGCAGCGTTTGCGCGCCGAATCCTGTGCCATCGTCACCGGCGTCAATACCATCCTGAGCGATGATCCTTCGCTGAACGTGCGTGCCGAACAGTTGCAGGATCCGCGCGCTGCCGTCATGCCGCTGCGTCAGCCACGCCGGGTCATCATCGACTCCGGGCTGCGCACGCCGCCGGAATCCCGCATTCTCAGCCTCCCCGGTGAGGTGTTGTTTCTGGTGGTCAATCCACACCCGCAGCAGCTGCAGCACTTTTCCGGCAGTGCGGCGCAGATCCGGCAGATCGCGTCGCTGCCGGGCGGTCGGGTCAATCTGCGTGCTGCCATGCAGTGTCTGGCGCAGGATTACGGCTGCAATGAAGTCATGCTGGAAGCCGGCCCCACGCTCAGTGGGGCCATGATTCAGGCAGGGTTGGTGGACGAGGTGATTGTCTACATCGGTGCCAAGTTTCTTGGCAGCGATGCGCTGCCCCTGCTCAATCTGCCCGGCCTGCGTCATATGGCCGATCACATCGGACTGGAAATCGTGGACGTGGCCGGCATCGCCGGCGACTGCCGCATTACCGCCAGAATCATCAATCGCTGACACAAGGAGCGGCATATGTTTACAGGCATCATTGAAGCCCTCGGTACTGTCGATTCCCTGCAATTGCGTGGTGGGGAATGGCGCCTGAGTGTGCACAGCAGCGCACTGGATTTCAGCGACGTGGTGCTGGGCGACAGCATCGCCGTCAATGGTGTCTGTCTGACCGTCACGCGTCTGGCGCACCAGGTGTTTGATGCCGATGTCTCCAACGAAACCCTGCAGCTGACGACGCTGCACAGTCTTGGCAAAGGCAGCCGCGTGAATCTGGAGAAGGCCCTGACCCCCGTCAAACGCCTCGGCGGGCATATCGTCAGCGGCCATGTGGACGGTGTGGGAGAATTGCTGGATCGTCGCCCTGATGGTGACAGTATCCGCATGGATTTCCGTGTGCCGGACACGCTTGCCAAGTACATTGCCCAGAAGGGTTCAATCTGCATCGATGGCACCAGCCTGACCGTGAACTCGGTGAAGGGCGCCACCTTCAGCATCAACGTGATTCCGCACACCCAGGCGCAGACCATCATTCAGGATTACCGCAGCGGCCAGAAAGTGAATCTTGAAGTGGACCTCATCAGCCGTTATCTGGAACGTCTGATGCAGGGCGAACACGCCGCTGATGAACAGCACGACAGCAAGGCGGGCACATTGACCCGCGCCTTCCTCGCAGACCAGGGATTCCTGTAAATGAAATTGAACACTGTAGAAGAGATCATCGAAGACATTCGTCAGGGCCGCATGGTCATCCTCATGGATGACGAGGACCGCGAAAATGAGGGCGACCTGGTGATTGCCGCCGAGCGCGTGCGCACGGAGGACATCAATTTCATGGCGACCAACGCGCGCGGGCTGATCTGCCTGACCCTGAGCCGCGAGCGCTGCGACTTCCTGAATCTGCGCCCCATGGTTACCAGGAACAATACCCAGTTCCACACCAATTTCACGGCCTCCATCGAAGCGGCCACCGGCGTGACCACGGGCATCTCCGCCGCTGACCGCGCGCGCACGATTCAGGTAGCCGTGGCGCGTGACACCAAGCCGGATGACATTGTTCAGCCTGGCCATGTGTTCCCCATCATGGCGCAGCCCGGCGGCGTCCTGCAGCGTGCCGGCCATACCGAGGCTGGTTGCGATCTGGCGCGGCTGGCAGGGTTCACGCCTGCGGCGGCAATCGTTGAAATCATGAACGAAGACGGCACCATGGCCCGCCGGCCAGACCTGGAGATCTTCGCGCAGAAGCACGGCCTGAAGATCGGCACCATCGTCGATCTGATCCAGTACCGCATCGCCAATGAGCGCACGGTGAGCCGCAAGGACTCGTGGCCGGTGCAGACCGAGCACGGGGAGTTCATGCTGCACACGTTCACGGACACGATTCTCGGCGGCCCGCATCTCGCGTTTACGATGGGCAAAGTGGTAGCGGCTGAGCCTGTGCTGGTGCGAGTGCACATCGCCAACACACTGCGGGACGTGTGCGACGTGGTGAATCCAGCCTGGCCCAGCTGGTCTTTCAGTGCTGCGCTGGAAAGAATCGCCAGGGAAGGCCGGGGAGTGGCTGTGTTACTATCTGGTGACGAATATGCAGAGGACATCAACGAGACGCTGGTGAATGCCTTTGGCGACGAAGCTGGAGCGCCGCGCCGCAACCGCAAGGGCAACGATCTGACCATTGGCACGGGCTCGCAGATTTTGCGTGACCTCGGCGTCGGCAAGATGCGCCTGCTGAGTTACCCGGCCCGCTTCCACGCCATTTCCGGTTTTGATCTGGAGGTGGTGGAGTTCGTGCCCTACGACGAAAATTTTCAACCCGCTGCGAGTGCATATCCGGCCTGAATTGCGCCGCGCGCTCCGAGCACACGCCCATTGCTGACAAGGTGAGACACACATGAGCACTATCAAGACCATCGAAGGAGATTTTCAGGGCGACTCCGCACGCTATGCCCTGGTCGTGGCCCGCTTCAACAGCTTTGTCGTCGACAAGCTGGTGGAAGGTGCCCTGGACACACTGCGCCGTCATGGCGTGAAAGACGCCGACATCACCATCGTCCGCGCTCCAGGCGCCTGGGAGCTGCCCGTGCTGACGCGCCATGTTCTGGCGGCCGGCAGCTATGATGCCGTGATCGCCCTGGGAGCCGTGATTCGCGGTGGCACGCCTCACTTCGAGTATGTGGCCGGTGAGTGTGTGAAGGGACTGAGTGTCGTGAGTCTGGACAGCAATGTTCCAGTGGCGTTCGGCGTACTGACCGTTGACACCATCGAGCAGGCCATCGAGCGCGCGGGGACCAAGGCCGGCAACAAAGGCGCAGAAGCTGCCCTGAGTGCGCTGGAAATGGTCAGCGTCATCCGCAAACTGGGCGCCAAATGAAGACAGCCACTCTCCTCCCCCTGTCCGGTCAGACGACGCCTGATGCCGTTCTGCCGCAAAGCAGCTCGAAGAAAAAGCTGTCCGACAGGCAGAAGGCGCGACGCATGGTGCTGCAGGCGCTTTATCAGTGGCAGATCGCTGGTGCGCCGGTCACTGATATTCAAGCCGAGTTTCGCGGCTACTATCAGGGAAAAATCGACTGGGCTTATTTCAATGAAGTGTTCCCCGCCATTCCGCCGTGTGTGATCGAGCTGGACGCCGCGCTGACGCCCCTGCTTGACCGGGAGATGTCGGCGCTGGACCCCGTTGAACTGTCAGTGCTGCGATTTGGCATGTATGAACTGCTGCACCGCATCGACGTGCCATACAAAGTTGTCATCAACGAATGTGTGGAGCTCGCAAAAGTGTTCGGCGCTACCGACGGACACAAGTACATCAATGGCATTCTGGACCGTGCTGCCCGCATGATCCGCACTCTCGAAGTGTGAGAGCGCGTCTGCCACTGCTGGCCAACTTCACAACGAGACACACTGACCTTGGACACTGAGGCCTGCCACCTTGGCATCTGACGAATTCGAGATAATCCGTCGCCACTTCAATCGAAGTGGTCTGGCGTTCGCAGTGCCCGAGGTGCCGCTGGCGATTGGCGATGATTGCGCGCTGCTCGCATTGCGCCCCGGCACTCAGCTGGCCGTGTCGATGGACATGCTGCAGGAAGGGGTGCACTTTCTGCCAGACTCAGATCCGTTTCTGTTGGGACAGCGTACCTTGCTTGTGAATTTGAGTGATCTGGCTGCAATGGGCGCCAGGCCTGTTTGCTTCACACTGGCGCTGAGTCTGCCGCGTCACGACGAAGCCTGGCTGAGTCAGTTCAGCGCCGGCCTGGCAGCCGTTGCAGTGGCGCATCACTGTCCTCTTGTGGGCGGGGATCTCACGGCAAGCGCAGCCGACAGTGCTGGCAGGCCCGGCGCACTGACGCTCTGTGTGCAGGTGCACGGTGAGGTGCCGGCCGGGTCGGGTCTGCGACGCAGTGGCGCGCAGGCGGGTGATGGCATCTACGTGACTGGCACCCTCGGTGACGCCGCCGCAGGGCTTCGCGTATTGCGCGACGGGGCATGGCCCGCGCTTGATCCTGTCCTGCGAGGGACGCTCGTTCGGGCATTTCACTTGCCGGAGTCCCGAGTCGAGGCCGGGCTGGCGTTGCG
>CAISYX010000126.1 GCA_903889815.1 uncultured Gammaproteobacteria bacterium | reverse complement strand
GCTGGTGCCAGCGAACCGGCCCACGTCCTCCAGTGAGCCAGGCGCGCAGTTGGCACGGGCCTGTGCGGCTGTACAGTAGAACTGCTCCAGCGTGAAGTTGATCTGCAAGACGTACCAGAAGATCAGCCGCTCGAACGCGGCGTTGTGCGCTCTGATCTGTCCCTTGAATTGGCGCACGGCCTCGGGGAAGGGCTGGTCAGGCGTCCAGGTGACGACCTCATCGTCGTCGAAGGCGTAGCTCATGCACAGCACGTCGGTGCTGATGTCCTGAGCGTAGTTGTAGACGCCGCGTGTCTTGAGGTCGCAGCGGCTGCGCGTCTCGAAATCTATCCAGAGGATGGTCATGTACTACCCCACTGGTCGGCCATAGCAGCAGCAATACCCGGATAGGTTTCGCTTCTGAGCTTCCATCGGTCTTTACTTGGCGGCAGACGATTCTGGCCGCTGGCGGTTTGATTTGCCCTGCGCGTCTTGGCGTCGCCGGGCAGCATATCTGTCGCCTTGAGCAACGGCAGGTTCTTGAGCCACAGGCAGGTCTTCTTGCTGGCGTCGTGGCCAAACCACCACGGTTGAATGATCTGGTCAGGCTTGCGGATGCGGCTGCTGATGACGCTAATGGGGTTTTCGACGGCGATGCGCTCCACAGGCACGTCCATCAGCAGGCGCACGAACGCCAGCGCGTCCTCGGTCAGTTGCGGGTCACGCAGACCTCGCTTAGTCCAATGCATCCCGCTGACCGACAGATAGGTGCAAGGCGGGTGGGCGATCATCAGATCCCACCCATCGTTGATGACATCACGAACATCTCCTTGATAGTGCGGCCCCGGCACGTCTGTTGGCAGCAGGTCGCACGACATGGCGTGGTGGCCCCGTGCAAGGAACGCATCCCGCACGGCGCCTGAGTATTCACAAGCAACAAGTACACGCATAGACAAAAACGGGGACCGAAGTCCCCGTCCCTCCTTCAGAAGAAGTTAGACCGCACGACGGCGACGGGCCGGAGCCTCGGCCGGCTCCTCCGTACCCTCACCATCCATCGACACCCACTCTACGACCTCAAAGATCGGGGTGTAGATACGTCCGTACTGCTTATGAACGTAATGGTCTTTCTTCAGCTTCACGACTGGCACGGGCTTGGTCTGATCCTTCTCGACCTGCGCCGCGATGGCCACGGCCAGCGTCTGCACCGCACGCCTGCCGCCCACTGAGGTCGCGGAGAACCGCGCCTCAAGGCCAGCGTCTTCGCCAGCCAAGCACTTCAACGACATCCCGATCTGCGGCTCCCAACCCTTCGTGGCGTTGGGCGGGGCAGCGTCGAGTTCCGGCAGCGGCTGCGACACCGGCACCATCTTCTCGCCCAGCACCTCGCCGTTGCCCCAAGCGATGAAGCCGTGGACAAACGAGAAGGGGTTGACCGCCCAAGTGGCGTCGTCCTGCACCTCAGTCTGGTCAGCGCCAAACACCCAGTGCCCGGTCTTGTCCATCTTCAGGATCGTGACGCCGGACGGGCCGCCAACAGTCTCCAAAGCCCGCAGGGCGGTCGACAGGGTAGAAACAGCCGGAAGGCCAGCGGTATTGAACTTTACAATATTGCTCATCATCACCTCAGTTTAAAAAGGGCAGCAGTCAATTGCCGCCCAAGGTTAAGCACCGCTGGCCGGGGGTCATCCTCCGGGGCGAGCGTCGTACCTGACGACTCGGACTTG
>CAISYX010000125.1 GCA_903889815.1 uncultured Gammaproteobacteria bacterium | reverse complement strand
CCGTTTTGTCGCCAGACATTCCGGGTTGGCTGAAGGCGATCTTGCCGTCTTGAGCGCTGCACTGCTGAGTGAGCGCAATCAACGCGGAGATGTCTGCCTCAATCTGACTGCGCTTGCCGGGCGCGCTCTGTTTACCCCGGATGGTGGTGCATTCGGGATCATCGCTCCGGATCTCGCCACATGGACCGCTGCGCTGCGCGCCTGTCGCTGCGTGGCAGCGCCGGGAACGCGGTCGCCGCTGATTCTGGACGAAGGCAGACTCTACCTGCATCGCTACTGGAGGCACGAAGTGGCTGTGGCATGGGATTTGTCGGCGCGTCTGGCGGTGAAACCAGATGTCAACGTGCCACTGCTGCGAGAAGGTTTGGCGCAACTGTTCCCTGCTTCCGCAACGGGTGTCGAGCCAGACTGGCAGAAACTCGCCTCGGCGCTGGCCGTCACGCAGAACTTCGCGGTGATTTCCGGTGGCCCCGGTACCGGCAAGACTACGACGGTGGTAAAAGTGCTCAGCCTGCTGCTGGCTCAGAAGCCCGACTTGCGCATCGCTCTGGCGGCGCCCACCGGCAAGGCGGCGGCGCGCATGGTGGAGTCAATTCGAGCGGTGCGCCGCACGCTGTCTTTGCCTGCGCCAGTGGAGACGCTGCTGCCCGACACGGCAAGCACTCTGCATCGACTGCTCGCGTGGCAGCCGCATGTCGGTCAGTACCCGTACCGGCATCACCGAGACAATCCTTTGCTGATCGATTGCCTGGTCATCGACGAGGCCTCGATGATCGATCTGCCGCTGATGCATGCGGTGCTCGATGCCTTGCAGGCCGGCACGCGGCTGATTCTGCTCGGCGACCGGGATCAGCTGGCCTCTGTGGAGGCGGGCAACGTGCTGGGGGACATTACAGGGCATGGCCGGGCGCTCGTCTATTCTGCGGCGCTGGTCGAGTCGCTCCGCGTCCTCGGCGTCGCTGCTGCCGACACACTGGCACATGCTGCGGCAGTGGCTCCCATAGAGGATGCAATTGCGATACTGCGACACAGTCACCGCTTCGCAAACAACAGTGGCATCGGGCGCCTTTCACGATTGGTCAACGCCGGGCATGCGCAGGCTGGACTTGCGCTTCTGCAGCAGGCTCCTGGTCTTCAAGGCGCGCTGCCAGCGGATGATCTGCTGTGGTTGCAGCCTTCCGGTTCGGAACGAGCGCCACTGCATCACAGCGCATTCGACTGGGCAGTCGGGCATTACAGTCAGTATCTGGCCTGTGAGGACGTGGAGTCTGCACTGCAGCGCTTTGCGCAAAGCCGTGTGCTGTGTGCAGCCCACGAAGGACCGCTGGGAGAGGAAATGTTCAATCGACAGCTGGCAGAGCGCTTGCAGCAGCGCGGTTTGCTGGAATCGCGGGCCTTGTGCCACGGCACGCCGGTGATGGTAACGGTGAATGACTACGAGCTGGAACTATACAACGGCGATATCGGTCTGTTGTGGAAGGCGGTGGATGGAACACTTGATGCCTGCTTCCCTTTGCTGGACGGGCAGGTGCGGCGCATCCCGGCGGCCAGTCTGCCGGCACATGTTGTCGCCTGGGCAATGACCGTCCACAAGTCGCAAGGGTCGGAGTTTGACGAAGTGTTGCTTGTCATGCCGAACGACGCAGAGAGTCCGCTGCTTTTGCGTGAGTTGCTCTATACCGGCATCACTCGAACACGTCGCCGATTGCTCCTGCACACCGCAGCCAATGTGTTCGTGCAGGCCTGCGTCAGCCCTGTGACCCGCAGCTCGGGGCTGGCGGGGCGTCTGGGCTGGCCGTCGGCGGAGTGACCGCGTTCAGGCCGTGGTGAGAATGGTGTGCGCCATGTGCAGATGTTCGGACGCTTCGCGCCCCAGATCTGTCAGGTAGCCGCCATCAAGATGTGTGACCAGCCCTTTTTCGTGCAGGCGCTTTACGGCATCGATACGGGAGGGCTCTGCATCCTTGTGCACCTTGATTCCTTCGAGGTGGTTGGTGACGTTGTAAAGCAGGAGTGTATTGATTTCTGCAACGAGTTCGGCGCTGAGAGCCATCGGAATCTTCCTCGGAAATTATTGTTGTCGGAGGGTAGTATATGCCTGCAGTCTGCGATGACGAAGCGCGAAAGCAACAAAGGAGCCCATGAAAGTACCAGAACGATTGCAGCCTCTGCTGGAGGATGGCCTGATTGATGAAGTGATCAGTCAGTTGATGAGTGGCAAGGAAGCCCAGGTTTTCGTTGTCCGCTGCGGCGCCCAAGTGCGCTGCGCCAAGGTTTACAAGGAGTCCAGCAAGCGCAGCTTCAAGCAGGCAGTGCAGTATCAGGAAGGCCGCAAGGTCAAGAACAGCCGCAGCGCGCGAGCCATGGGCAAGCGCAGCCGTTACGGGCAGCAGGAAGCGGAACAGGCCTGGCTCAACGCCGAAGTGGACGCCTTGCGTCGTCTGTCAGCTGCCGGCGTGCGGGTGCCTGCTACCTATGGCTTTGTAGACGGCGTGCTGCTGATGGACATGATCAGCGATGAAGAGGGATTTCCTGCGCCACGTTTGAATGATGTCACGATGTCGGCCGAGCAGGCCCGCGATTTCCACGGGCGGCTGATTGCCGATGTAGTGAAGATGCTGTGCGCCGGTTTGATTCACGGCGACCTGTCGGAGTTCAACGTGCTGGTCAGTGCCAGCGGCCCGGTGATCATCGACCTGCCGCAGGCGGTCAATGCCTCGGGCAACAACAGCGCAGCGGCCATGCTGCTGCGCGATGTGGAGAACATGGCAAATTATTTCGGCCGCTTCGCGCCGGAGCTGCGCCGCACTGAATTCGGTCGGGAAATCTGGAGTCTTTACGAGAAGGGACAGCTGCGCCCTGACAGCAGCCTGACCGGTCGCTTCGAAGGCAACTTGCAAACCGCTGATGTGGACGAGGTTCTGCGCATCATCGCCCACGCCCGGGAAGAAGCAGAGCAGGAAATCGAACGCCGCAGAGCAGCGCTCGAGGATTGACGACGCCCGTCATGGCGACGGGCGAAGGGTTCATTCCGCTGCCAGTCGCTCTGCGATGTCAGCGGGCTCCACTTCCAGACCACTCATGTCTGCATCCCAGTTCGGGCCAGCCATCACTTCATCTTCGTGCATTCCGGGCAGCCAGTTTTCCACGAAATCCTCGAGAGAGATCACGCTCGGGGTGTAAATGGCCCAGTCATCCGCACAGTGGATCTTCGCGTCAGCTTCTTCGGACCAGAACGGAAATACATCGGTCTGCTCGAATTCGAGGGAAGGGCACACGGCCCAGCCGTCTTTTGCTTTCAGTCCCCAGACTTTGCCTGTTTCCTGAATACGGCTGATGAACAGATCGTAGTTGCTCTCTTCGTCAGGGCCGAGCAGGGAGTCTGGATTTACGGGGGGTTGTGACTGCATGACATCCTCGATTGTTTGGTGGTAGCGTGCGGGACTTCGCGAGGCCCGGCACAATGGTAACTCAGGCAGTTGCACGAACCCAGCGGAAAACTGCGCACGCGACATCGGAGAAGCACGGCAAATGACAAGCACTGACATCAGCACCAAACGCTGCCCGGACCGCATAGACGCTGAGGTCAGCCCGCGTGGCACCCTCGAGCTGCTCTCGCAGCAGGAGGTCGACAGGCTGCGCAATGTCCGCAATTCCAGTGTCTATGAACTGTTTCGGCGCTGCTCTCTGGCGGTTCTCAATTGCGATGACACCACGGACGATGCGGCCGAAGTGTTTGCGCGCTACGCCAACTTCAGCATCGAGATCGTGCACCGTGCCCGAGGCATCAAGCTGCGCTTGAAGAACGCGCCGGCCTGCGCATTTGTCGATGGCACCATCATGAACGGCGTGCGCGACCACTTGTTTGCCGTGCTGCGGGACATGGTGTTCCTGTCAGGCGAAGTGGAAGCTCTGGCCGCAATGAAAGCCTTGAGCGCAGAAGAGGAAGACGGCCTGACCCGCAATCTGGTGTTCAACTTTCTGCGCAATGCTGGCTTGTTGAAGCCGCGTCTGCCGCCACGCCTGGTGGTGTGCTGGGGCGGCCATTCCATCGGCCGGGAGGAGTACCTGTATTCCAAGGCGGTGGGCTATCAGCTAGGTCTGCGCGGGCTCGACATCTGCACGGGCTGCGGGCCAGGCGCCATGAAAGGCCCGATGAAAGGCGCCACCATTGGTCATGCCAAGCAGCGCAACCGGGAGGGGCGTTACATCGGGATCTCCGAGCCAGGCATCATCGCGGCGGAGTCGCCCAACCCCATCGTCAATCATCTGGTCATCATGCCGGACATCGAGAAGCGCCTGGAGGCATTCGTGCGACTGGGCCACGGCATCATTGTGTTTCCGGGCGGTGCAGGCACCCTCGAAGAGATTCTGTTTCTGATTGGCACGTTGATGGATCCGCGCAACGCTGATGTGCAGCTGCCGGTGATCTTCACAGCCGGGCCAGGCAATCAGGACTACTTCACGGCCATCGACGCCTTTCTTGTCGACACGCTTGGCGAAGACGTGCGGCGTTTCTACCGTGTGATCGTGAATGACACCGCCGCTGTGGCTCTGGCCCTGCGTGACGGCATGGCTGCAGTCGCGAACAATCGCCGTGCCAGTCGCGATGCGTATTACTACAACTGGCTGCTGAGTATCCCGCCGGCCATGAAGAGCCACTTCGTGGTCAGTCACGACAACATGGCAGCTCTGGATTTGCGGCGCAGTCTGCCCGCCGCCGAACTGGTCATCAATCTGCGCCGGGCGTTCTCCGGCATAGTGGCGGGCAATGTGAAGGAATCAGGTATTCACATGATCCGCGATCACGGGCCGTTCCAGTTGCACGGCGATTCGGACATTTTGACGGCAATGGACACGCTTTTGCGGAAATTCGTCGTGCAGGGCAGGATGAAGCTGGGTGGCGGGACGTATAATCCCTGTTATCGCATCAATGCAGAGGACTCCGGCGGGCGTTGAATACTTGACTGTTTTACTAGGACAAGTAACAATCGCGGCCTCAAAATCTGCTCAGAATCCATGCGCAGCGCGGCGCTCTGCGGGCCTTCACGGGTCTGCGAGTGGTGTCCTGTCACAGAGGTAAGTCCGTGTCCGAACAAGTAGAAAACCTGATCCGCAAGGACTATTCGGCAGGGTTCCATACCACGATCGAGTCCGACACGCTGCGGCCAGGGCTTGATGAAGACGTCATCCGATTCATTTCCGCCAAGAAGGAAGAGCCCGAGTGGATGCTGGAGTGGCGCCTCAAGGCCTATCGCGCCTGGCTGGAGATGGAGGAGCCCACCTGGGCCCACGTCAGTTACCCGCTGGTGGATTTTCAGGCCTTGTCCTACTACAGCGCCCCCAAGAGCATGGCCAGCAAACCCAAGAGTCTGGATGAAGTGGACCCGGAGCTGCTGGCCACCTATGCCAAGCTCGGCATTCCCCTGCATGAGCAGGAAGCGCTGGCGGGCGTAGCCGTCGATGCTGTCTTCGACTCCGTGTCTGTGGTCACCACCTACAGAGTCAAGCTTGAGGAGGCGGGTGTCATTTTCTGTCCCATCAGCGAAGCGGTGAAACGGTTCCCCGATCT
>CAISYX010000124.1 GCA_903889815.1 uncultured Gammaproteobacteria bacterium | reverse complement strand
GGCAGGCAATGTGCATGCAAAAGCACTTCTGCAATCCTGGGCCGATGCCGAGTGGTTCACCAACAAGCCCGAGCTGCCGAAAGTATTGACGGTAAGCGTCTACAAGGTGCCCGGCGAAACCAACACCGACGACCTGTCTCCAGCACAGGACGCGTGGTCACGTCCCGACATCCCGCTGCATGCCCTGGCCATGTACAAGATGGCGCGCGAAGGTGTCACCAATGCGGCGGCACAGATTGCCGAGCTCAAGAAGAAAGGCTTCCCGGTAGCCCTGATCGGCGACGTTCTGGGCACTGGCTCTTCACGCAAGTCCGCCACCAATTCCGTCCTGTGGAACATTGGCAATGATATTCCCCACATTCCCAACAAGCGCGATGGCGGCGTGTGCATCGGCAGCAAGATTGCCCCGATCTTCTTCAACACCATGGAAGATGCGGGCGCTTTCCCCATTGAATGCGATGTGGAAAACATGGCCACCGGTGATGTCATCGATATTTACACCTATGAAGGGCGCATCACGCGCCACGGCACGCAGGAACTGGTCAGCGAGTTCACCTTGAAGACGGAAGTGCTGCTTGACGAAGTCCGTGCCGGCGGCCGCATTCCTTTGATCATTGGCCGTGGCCTGACTGAAAAGGCACGCGCCTCACTCGGCCTGCCAGCATCTGCAGTATTCCGTCTGCCGTTCAATCCCGAGAGCTCCACCAAGGGCTATACCCTGGCGCAGAAAATGGTCGGCAAGGCATGTGGCGTCAAAGGCGTGCGGCCCGGAAGTTACTGCGAACCGAAGATGACCACCGTGGGCTCACAGGACACTACCGGCCCCATGACCCGCGACGAGCTGAAAGACCTGGCCTGCCTCGGCTTCTCGGCCGATCTGGTGATGCAGTCCTTTTGCCACACGGCGGCCTATCCGAAACCGGTGGACATCGAAACCCAGCACACCCTGCCTGATTTCATCCAGACCCGCGGCGGCGTGGCGCTGCGTCCCGGCGACGGCATCATCCACTCCTGGCTGAACCGCATGCTGCTGCCCGACACCGTCGGCACTGGTGGCGACTCGCACACCCGCTTCCCAATCGGCATCTCCTTCCCGGCAGGTTCCGGCCTGGTCGCCTTTGCAGCGGCAACAGGCGTGATTCCGCTGGACATGCCGGAGTCGGTGCTGGTGCGCTTCAAAGGCGAGATGCAGCCCGGCATTACCCTGCGCGACCTGGTGAACGCGATTCCATACGCGGCGCTGCAGTCCGGCGACCTGACTGTCGAGAAGAAGGGCAAGAAGAACATTTTCTCCGGCCGCATTCTCGAGATCGAAGGTTTGCCCAATCTGAAAGTGGAGCAAGCCTTCGAACTGTCGGATGCTTCTGCTGAGCGTTCCGCAGGCGGGTGCACGATTCGCCTGAACAAGGAGCCCATAATTGAGTACTTCAAGTCCAACATCACCCTGCTGCGCTGGATGATCACGGAAGGCTACGGCGATGCCCGCACGCTGGAACGTCGTGCCCGCGCCATGGAAGAGTGGCTGAAGGATCCGCAGTTGCTGGAACCTGATGCTGACGCCGAGTACTACAAGATCATCGAGATCGACTTGAACGAAATCACGGAGCCTCTGCTGGCATGCCCGAATGATCCGGACGACATCAAACCCCTGTCTGCTGTGCAGGGCACGAAGATCGACGAAGTGTTCATCGGCTCGTGCATGACCAACATCGGCCATTTCCGTGCCGCGAGCGAAGTGCTCAAGCAGGTCAAAGGCGTGATTCCGACGCGTCTGTGGATAGCCCCGCCCACCAAAATGGATCAGCATCAGCTGGTGAAAGAAGGTGTATACAGCGTGTTTGGCGTGTCCGGTGCCCGCACCGAGATGCCCGGCTGTTCCCTGTGCATGGGCAATCAAGCGCGTGTGGCTCCCAATTCAACGGTTGTTTCCACGTCCACCCGCAACTTCCCCAACCGTCTGGGCGAAGGCGCGAATGTGTTCCTGGCTTCGTCAGAACTGGCGGCCGTGAGCTCGGTGCTGGGTCGCATACCGACCATGGCAGAGTATCTTGTTTACATGAAGAACGTGGACACCATGTCAGGCAAGATCTATCGCTATCTCAACTTCAACGAGATCAAGTCGTACATGGAAGCCGCAGAGCACGCGAAGACCATTCCTCTGGTGAACGTGCGGGAAGTGGCGGCCTGATCAGCGCACAATATCAGTCGCCTGCCAGCCGCCTCCCAAGGCCTGGTAGAGACTGATAAGCGTGTTCAGCTGCTGCAGCTTGGTATCCAGGGTCGCATTGCGGCTTGAGAACAGCGTGTTCTGCGTCGTCAATACCGTCAGGAAATCCGTTACGCCTTCTTCATAGCGCACCTGCGCGATGCGGAAGGCTTCCTCCGCCGCGCCCAGATTCTGCAGCGCCACCGCTACCTGCTCCGCCTGCAGTTGCACGGCACTCAACAATACTTCGACTTCATTGAAGGCGGCCAGCACCGTTCGGCGGTAACTCGCCAGCGCATTCTCCATGGCCAGTTCGCGACTCTCCAGGGCGCGTGAGCGCTGCCCCGTATCCAGCAAGGTCTGCAGGATGCTGGCACTGGCGTTGATGAACTGATCAGGAGAAGTCACCAGCGCCGTCAGCGAACTGCTGCTGGCACTCGCACTGCCCGTCAGCGCCAGGCTCGGGAAATAGTCACTGCGGGCAATGTCGATGCCAGCAACAGCACTGCGCAGCTGGGCTTCAGCCTGGACCAGGTCCGGCCGACGCAGCAGCAGTTCAGACGGCAGGCCCGGCTGTACTCGAGGCACGACGATGTTCTGCAGCGTTTGTCCCTCCACGTCGAAGCCCTGCACATTGCGGCCGGTCAACAGCGCCAGCGAGGCACGTGCCGCCAGTTCACTCTGCTCAAGGCTGCGAAGCGTCGCTTGTTCACGCTGCAGGGCAATGCGCTGCTGCAAGGATTCGATCGGCACTGCAACACCGGCTTCAACACGTGCGTCCGCAATGGCACTGATCGCCTGGGCGTTGGCAACGTTCTGTGCCGCTGCCACGAGCTTGTCCCGCGTCAGCAGCAGCTGAAAATAAGTCGATGCAGATGTACCCAGCGTGTTCAAGGCCACATCCGCCACCTGTGCAGCGCGCGACTCGTAGTCCGCCACAGCCTGCGTGTAGATGGCCGGCTTGCTCAGGATATCGGTATAAGTGACAGCGGCCGTCAGCGAAATCGGTGTGCCTTGATTGTTGGTCTGGTCGACGCCATCCACTCGGGTTTCCCGCAAGCTTGCCCCGGTGCCCAGCGTGACACTGGCGCGGGGCAACAGATTGAAGCCAGCTTCCCGCAAGGTGATCTGGGCAGACTCCAGATTGCGGCGGTTGTTGGCCAGATCGAGATTGCCACGCTGTACCTGCGAAATCAGTCCGGTCAATTCGAGATCGCCGAAGTTGGTCCACCAGTCAGTTGCAGGCCAGGATACAGCTGCCGAAGCGGCATCTTCGCTGGCCAGCGCAGTGAAGGCAGCGGGCAAATCCCCTTGTTCCATGCCTGGCACCTCGCTCTGGAGACACCCGTTCAGCATGAGCAATGTCAGCAACAAGGCCAGCGACTTGTGATGTGCAATCAACATGGTTGGCAGATTTCTATTCATTCGCGAGCGCCACGACGGGGTCAAGGCGGGCGGCCTTGCGCGCTGGCGTGAAGCCGAAGACCAGCCCGGTGGCGGCTGCGCAGCAGAACGCCAGGACCATGGGCGTCGTTGTGAACTGAATGGCGACGCCGAAGCTCTGCAGCAACAACCCCGTCCCAATTCCGATGGCGACGCCGAGAACGCCTCCCACCGCCGACACCACGATGGCTTCAGAGAGAAACTGCGAGAGGATGTCGAATTGTCTGGCCCCCGTCGCCATGCGGATGCCGATCTCCCGTGTCCGTTCGGTGACAGATACCAGCATGATGTTCATGACACCGATTCCCCCTACGAGCAGGGAAATAGCTGCCACAGAGCCCAGCAGCATGGTGAAGGTGTCCTGGGAAGCCGACACGGTTTCCAGCAACTCGGCACTGTTGAAGACCCGGAAGTCCTGGGTCCCGTGACGTACCGTCATGAATTCAATGAGATCCGTTTCTGTTTCGCTGATCTTCGAGATGTCATCCACGGCCACGGAAATGGAGCGCGCATAGCGCTGGCCAAACAGCCGCAACGCCCCCGTTTTCAGGGGCACGAATACGGCGTCGTCCTGATCGTTGCCACCGGCGCCCGACGCGCCCTTGCGGGTCAGTACGCCGATAACCTGGAATGGGACATTGCGGATCAGGATGTATTGCCCCAGCGGGTTGCCACCATCCGGAAACATTTCGCCCGCCACTGTGGCACCCAGCACAGCGACAGCCGCATACTGTTCACTGTCCTCACGGGTGAAGTAGATGCCCTGGGCCAGCGGCCAGCTGCGCATCTTCGGCATGCTCTCAGTGTTGGCTATGACCGTAGTGGAATAATCCTGCCGACCAAAACGCACGGTCTGGTTGCCTTGAATTTCCGGCAACGTGCCAATCACATTGGGAACGCCGTCCATGACGGCGTCGGCGTCCTCAAACGTCAGTGTCGAGGGCGACGGTCCCCTCTGCCCCTCCACCCGCGCCGGCTGCAGCGTCAGCATGTTGGTTCCAATGGCACTGATGCGTTCGACGATCTGTTGTCTGGCCCCCTCGCCGATGGCCAGCATGGCCACCACGGACGCCACCCCGATCACGATGCCCAGCAGCGTCAGAAACGTACGGAAAAAATTGGCAGTGAGAGAGCGCAAGGCCATGCGGACCGCTTCGCCGATGCCCGTCAATGGCGAAGCGATCCGGCGGTTGAGAAAGAGATCCCGCAGCTTGCTGTTGTCCGCATTGTCGTAGCTTCCAGCCACCGTGCTGCGATCCCGGATCACCTGGCCGTCACGAAACTCCACCACACGATCCGCCTGCTCGGCCAACGCCGGGTCGTGGGTAATGATGATCACGGTATGTCCCTGACGGGCCAGATTCTTGAGCAGTGCCACGACTTCCGCGCCGCTGGCCGAATCCAGCGCGCCTGTGGGCTCGTCAGCCAGAATGATGTTGCCGCCATTCATCAGCGCACGGGAGATTGACACCCGCTGTTGCTGACCGCCCGACAACTGGCTGGGGCGGTGATCCATACGGTCGCCCAAGCCAAGCGATGTCAGCAAGGCCTCGGCCCGGATGCGGCGCTCAGCGGCATTGTAGCCAGCGTAGATGGCGGGTATCTCGACATTCTCAAGGGCCGTGGAGTGAGGCAGCAGATTGTAGCTCTGGAAAACGAAGCCGAACGCTTCGCGGCGCAACCAGGCCAGATCGTCTGCTTCGAAATGGCGGATGTCCCGTCCGCCAAACAGGTAGGTGCCGCTGGTGGGTTTGTCCAGGCAGCCCAGGATGTTCATCATGGTGGACTTGCCAGAGCCGGACTGACCGACAATGGCCACGAATTCGCCGATGTGGATTTTCAGGTCAATACCACGCAGCGCCTTCACCTCCACCCCCCCCGAAGTCACGAAGGTGCGAGTGATGCCGCGCAATTCGATGATGGGGATCTCGCCGGAGACGTCGGCAGCGCGCGCCTGCGGGTGGCGCTCCGGGCGCCCTTCAAGACTGCCCGCATTGAGCGTGGCAGTGCTCATCGGAACCCCCCTCCCCCGAAGCCGCGAGGCGCAGTGGGCACACCCAGGGCTGTGCCGCGTTGTTCCGGCACGGCAGCAGCCTGCACAATGCCTGCAACCACCTGATCACCGGCCTGGAGGCCGGAAATG
>CAISYX010000123.1 GCA_903889815.1 uncultured Gammaproteobacteria bacterium | reverse complement strand
TATTCTGGTCGGATTGCAGCGCCAGTGCCTCTGTCTCGGCAGCATCGTGGTACAACTTCAGGCCGTCACGCAGCCACTGCATGGTGGCCCCCGCCATGAAGATGCTGCCCTCCAGCGCATACGTCACCTTGCCGTCAAGCCTGTACGCAATGGTGCTCAGCAGTCGGTTGGTGGACGAAAGGGCCTTGTCGCCTGTATTGAGCAACAAAAAGCAGCCAGTGCCATAGGTACTCTTGGCCATGCCTGGTTCGAAACAGCACTGCCCGAAGGCGGCGGCCTGCTGATCGCCTGCAATGCCGGTGATCGGCACGGCTGCGCCAAGGATCTGTGCGTCGCTGATGCCGAAATCTGCCGCACTGTCGAGCACCTCGGGCAGCAAGCTGGCCGGCACTCCGAACAAGTCGAGCAGTTCCTGGTCCCAGCATTGTTCGTGAATATTGAACAGCAGCGTGCGTGACGCATTCGTCGCATCCGTTCGATGACTGCGTCCTCCAGTGAGCCGCCACAGCAGAAAGGTGTCGACGGTGCCGAACGCCAGCTCGCCACGCTCTGCCTGTTCGCGTGCCCCCGGCACGTTGTCCAGAATCCAGCGAATCTTGCTCGCGGAAAAATAGGCGTCGAGCAACAGGCCTGTCTTGCTCTGGATGATTGCACTGCGGCCATGGGCTGCGAGGGTTTCGCTGACTGACAGGCAAAAAGCACTGGTGCGGCGGTCTTGCCAGACAATGGCGCGATAGAGCGGAATTCCGGTCTGACGATTCCAGATCAGCGTTGTTTCGCGTTGATTGGTGATGCCAATGGCAAGCAGTTCGTCGGCAGTGAGTCCGGCTTGCTGAAGGGCCTGTCTGGCGCTGCGTAGTGAACTTTGCCACAGATCTTCTGGTTCATGTTCTACCCAACCATCCTGTGGGAAGTGCTGTGCAAATTCTTCCTGTCCCATGCCAAGACGGTTGCCATGGGTGTCAAACACAATGGCGCGGCTGCTGGTGGTGCCTTGATCGAAAGCAAGAATATAGTGGCTCATCACAGATTTATCCGATTCCCGGGTAGGCCAGCGCCTGGCAGCTTGCGTATGATAATGGGACACATGTCATCGCTCCCTTGTGCAATAGAAGGCTATAGTACCCCCATGATTCCGACTTCCACAATTCACGATCTGCTGGTCATTGGAGGTGGCATCAACGGTGTTGGCATCGCAGCAGATGCTGCAGGGCGCGGGCTCGATGTCGTGCTGTGCGAGAAACGGGATCTTGCCTCAGCGACTTCTTCTGCCAGTACCAAACTCATTCATGGCGGTCTGCGCTACCTGGAGAACTATGAATTCCGGCTGGTGCGTGAGGCTCTGTCCGAGCGCGAGGTGCTGTTGCGCAATGCCCCTCACATCATTACTCCTATGCGTTTCCGTCTGCCACACCGTCCGCATTTGCGGCCACGCTGGATGATTCGTGCAGGTCTGTTCCTGTACGACTCCCTCAGTCGACGAGTCACGCTGCCCGCCTCGTGCAGTCTGCAGTTCGGGCCCGACAGTCCGCTCGTGGACAGCCTGCACGATGGCTTTGAATATTCCGATGCCTGGGTGGATGACGCGCGCCTGGTAGTGTTGCTGGCTATGCAGGCGCGTGAAAAGGTCGCCTGCATCCTGGTGAATACGGAGTGTGTTGCTGCTCGGGAAGTGGATGGCCTCTGGTATCTTTTGATGCGTTGCAACCTGACAGGAGCGGAAACAGAATTGCGTGCCCGCGCCTTGGTCAATGCCTCTGGCCCCTGGGTCGACCGCGCAGGTCGCGCGGTGTTGCCCACTCGCGCCCATGAAGGCGTGCGCCTCGTGAAAGGCTGCCATATCGTCGTTCCCCGCCTGCATGCGCGGCCCGAGGCATTTCTTCTGCAGAACAGCGACGGCCGCGTTGTTTTCGTGATTCCGTACGAGCAGGATTTTTCCTTGATAGGCACGACAGACGAAGACTATGTCGGAGATCCCGCAGACGCTTCGATATCGAAGGCGGAGATCGAATATCTACTGGGGATCTCGAACGAGTGTTTCAAAACCAAGGTCAGCGAGGCAGATATCGTGCACCATTTTGCCGGCGTGCGACCGTTGCTGGCGAGTGAAGAAGAAAATGCCGCCAAGGTGTCCCGCGACTACACGCTGACCCTGGACACGCAAGGTGCGCCGCTGCTGACTGTCTATGGCGGCAAGATCACAACCTACAGGCGTCTGGCGGAAAGCGCCATGGAGAAATTGCGGCAGATTTTTCCTCAGTTGCCCGGGCGGTGGACTGCTCAGGCTCCGTTGCCAGGCGGCGACTTTCTCAATCAGCCGCAGCTGCTGAGGTCCCTTCAGGACAACTACCCGTGGATAGCGACCGCAATGCTGGAGCGATGGGTCGCCCACTATGGCACGCGAACCCATCAACTTGTCGGCGGAGCAACGTGCATGAAGGATATGGGCGAAGACTTCGGGGCAGGGCTGTATGCAAGAGAAGTGGAGTACTTGTGCACGCAGGAGTGGGCGCACAGCGCGGAGGACATTCTCTGGCGCCGCAGCAAGCTGGGACTGCGTTTTTCGGCACAGCAAGAGGCAAGGCTTGCGGCCTGGCTGGAAGCCCACAAGGCGTGATCAGCCAGTGGCCTTCTTGCTCAGATCGCCCGTCGCATGTCCGTGAAGGTCATTCACATTCTTCTGCGTACAGCAGAAGGTCCATGAAGTCGACAAGCGGGCGCTCCCGGATATCCGTCATCGTCGTTAGTGGTTGAACAGCACGTTGTAGGGGCCAACGCCTCCGCGGTCCACCACGAGGTGCTGATAGCCGGACTGCGGGCCGCCGGTCAGAACATAGTCGTCCAGACCTTTCGATTTCACGTCATGGCGAAAGCGATCGTGCAGGTATTCGCTCAGTTCCAGGGCAGTCAGCTCGCCGTTCTCGTCGAAATCCGCGAAGCCTTGCAGCGCCTCTTCGAAGAACACAGACAGATAGCCCCCAGCGCGAAACTTGGCAGCAACCTGAGAGGTGACGTCTTCTTCAGAGGAAAACAGACCCATGCGCCCCGGTCGTGACACGATGTCCTTCGCGAAGCCGCCACTGAAACAGGAATCCAGCACCAGCAGCGAGGTGCCCGCGTTGACCGAGTCGAACAGCGCACTGAGTTCATCGTCCAGCACGGAGCCGCCATACAACTCGATGGTCTCGTCGATGCCGTCGGGATCGGAACTCGTCGGGCCACTGCTACGCTCGACGCGGCTGCCGTGTCCCGAGTAGAACAGGACGAAGGTGTCTTCGGGACGAATGCGGGCCGCGATGCGTTCGATGGCATCCCGCATGTTGCCGATGGTGGCCTGCTCATTGAGCAGTGTTATGCCATTGTCCGGAGCCATGCCAACGCCGTTGATCAGGGCGTCGCGTGCACGCACGGCGTCCTGGTCGGTGTAGCTCAGATCTGAATCGGAGCCGGGGTAGTCGCTGATGCCGGCAAAGATGCCGTAGATCTGTCCGCTGCCGCCTTCCTGCACGTAAAGTGGCGCGTCCTCCAGCGCAGTGGCACTCAGGGTATAGGCACCTTCGGTGGCGGCGGCGTAAGAGCTCACCACTACGCGATAACGGCCGGATTCCGGCAGGCTGATCTCGACAGCAGACTCACTGACATTGCCCTCGAAGTCGTCGTTCTCGATGGCTTCTCCAGCAGGCGTGATCAGCCGCAGATAGGTGTCAAACTCGGATGAGCGCACGCTGATGCGCAAGGTGTCCCCCTGCTCGCCAGCGAAGGAATAGGCGTCCTCGAACATGCCGCTCTCGGAGACCACATCCGTGCTGCTGAGGCTGCCGCTGGTGTTCTCGCCGAGGATCAGGCTGATGACGTCCCGGGGGGCGCTGCGGAGGACGGTGCGCCGGCATCCTGGGCGATCTCCAGAGAATAATCCCCTGTGCTGCCAACGTCATAGGAAGTCACCACAACATTGTAGGCACCCAGCTCCGAGAGTTCCGTCTCGATGAGGCTGCGGCTGGTGGAGTCTGAATCGTCATTCTCGACAGTCTCGCCCGAGGGCGACTGGAGAATCAAAAAGGTATCGAAATCGTCAGAGCGCAGGTCAGCGCGCAATTGCTGCCCAGGGCGCCCTTCGATCTCGTAGATGTCGCGGTATTCGCCACTTCCCAGCGTTTCGTCGCCGGCTGCAAGACTGCCTGTTTCACTGCGGGAGACGGTGTCTGCGAGCGCTGCGCCACTGGTGTCAACGTTCAGGTTAAGGGTATAGGCGCCGGTTTCCTCGCCCATGAAACTGGATGTCACGATCTCCCAGGTGCCCGCCTCAGTCAGTTCCATGTTCAGCAGGGAGCGCGAAGTGTTGCCCTCGTAGTCGTCGTTGGTGAATTCTTCGCCGCCCGGCGAGCGTAGCAGCAGGTACGTGTCGAAGGCCTCCGACTGCAGATCGACAATGGCCAGCTGACCAGTCTGTCCTTCGAACGTATAGGTGTCGGCATAACCATAACCTGCCAGAGTGGCGTCGGTGCTTTCCAGTGTGCCTTGCTGCGCGGTGCCGTTCTCGCCTTCCCGCAACAGGTCAGAAAGCTCTGACGCGAACCCGGCCAATGCCGCAGTGTAATCAACCTCCGCGGTGGGCAGCGCCATTGTCTGCCAACCCGATGCATCGAGTTCGGTCAGCACAAGTTGAGCCTCGGAGCCCACGGTGTCGCTGCCATAGGTTCCCACCCAGATGTCGTACTGACCCGAAGTTGGTGAGTCAAAGACAATGCCCGGGCTGGAAGCATCAAGCTGGCTGAAGTCGTCATTGCAGTGCCAGCTGCCATCCGGCGCGTTGACAATCAGGGTGGTGTCTGCCGAGGAACGCACGAAGATGCCCAAGGGATAGGAGCCAGTGGCGTAGTTGACCCGATAATCAGGCTGGTCGGCGGCAATGTAGCCGGTGCAGCTGGCGCCATTGTCGGCGGCGCTGTCGGAGCCTCCGGCATTGACAGCAATGACGTGCGGATCCGGCGTGAAGCCTGAGGTCAGCGTGACATCGCCAAACAAGGGCGTGCCCCCAACATTCTGTGCACTCGCAGGAAGACTCGTCAAAAGCAAGGTCGCGAACAGGGTGCTGCCGGCCAAGGCACGAGAGTACTTGGACTTGGGATGACTGAGGCTGTGCATGACAGGGCGCATTGGGGAGTATCCTGAGCGGTATTTGCCGAGAGCGTAGCCGAACTGCCGGGGCAAGTCTAACCACGATCAGGGGGTGAGCACTGCTTGAATTGAATCGTCAACTCGGTAAGCATGGCGCCCTGTGTGATCGATACGGCACCAGACCTTGAAGGAGACAACATTGTGAAGAAGTCAATCTATGTCCTGCTGGCCGCTTTGCTGCTGCCGTGGTCCGGGGCACTGGCCCAGAGCACCGAGCCAGTGTTGCAGGGCACCTGGAAGTATCTGCGGAACTTTACCTTTGTACAGATAGACGCTCAGAACCGTGCCTATCAGTGTCGCATCATGCCCGACCTGCATGTCCTGTTTTCAACGGGGCAGATCACGGAGTCGGGGGCTATTGAATGGTCACCCGTGCGCTTCTTCAGTCTTTACGGGAAGGAATTTGTCCCATCGGGAATGGACTGGGGCAGTGGTACCATCGAGCTGCGCAATCGGGTGATGTTTCTGACAGCGCCAACGGCGTCGGGCACTGCAACGGAACGCATGGAGTTCGACAAGGTGCCAGAGCTCCCCACTATGTGCATTCACTATCAGGCTGTGGCATTCGAATAAAAAAATCCGGGGCGGCCTCTTGCGTGACACGCCCCGGCAAAAAAACCAGCATTACGTGACGTGACTCACGCTGCCGGTCGCCGTACAGAACTGAAAATATCGACGAAGCTCGGAATGCGCTCTTTGGGCGTCATCAGATCGCTGACCTGAATGTCCTGCCGCGCGTAGCCTGCGGCAATCTTCATCATGAAGTGTTGTTCGTCGAGATCTTCCAGGCTGATGGTGCCAATGAATTCATTGCTGGTGTCGACTACCAGTTTCATTTTCACGTGGGCCTTGCGCATCAGGTTTTCGACATCCACGGCGGGCACGGAGCCTTCGATCGTGAGGGGAATGTGCTTCTTGAAATCGGTGAAGATCTCGAGCGCGGGCGACTCAATAGTGAGCTCGTGAAATTCTTCTAGCTGTACGAGATGAGCGATGTTGCTTACTGAGAAAAGAGGTATCGTCTGCATGGTTTTCTCCCGCTGTCTGCTGTGACGTAAAAGGCTCTGAACGCAGCGCACGCGGCTGGCCGAAATTACAGGGCAGCACGGCAGAAGATACATGTCCCACTGTTCGTGCGACGTTGGAATGCACTGGGCTCAGAACGCTGAGAACTTCAGATGGTGCGGAAGAGTGGCGGATCGCGGATATTTGGAACGGAAGGGCGATAAAATGTGCTCTGGACGCGCTCCGGCTCAAGTTCACTGTCAGCAGTGGCCAGCAGCGAGAGTGAGACTTCGGTGGGCGCCAGAACATTGTCGTCCTGTCTGGGGTTGTTGTAGACAGCATCGTCCTGCAGCTCGGTGACTGCGGCCACAGTGGGATCTTCACGCGAATCAAAGTCGGCCGGTACCATCAGGTAGAGGGCCAGTATGAATGCGGTAATCAGAGGCAGCAGGCGCTTCAAGTGAGTGTTGTCCGTTGTTGTTTCGGCATGTCCGCAAGACTGTTGAAAGAGTGGAGACATGGCGCCATTCTAGACCTGTTGATTGGCTTGTCAAAGGAGGCGCGAGAATATTGTTGTGTACGGGTTCTGCCGTGCCGCACAAGCCATACGGCAAAATTGTAATAAAGCGGGAGGTGGTTTATCCTCCGCATCCAATTTTTGCAAATTTATCAACCGATTGAAGTGATTCATCGATTCTGGAAATTCCTCGGCAACAACCATGAGCAAGAAATACAATCCCTCGGCATTCGAGCCGGGATGGCAGCAGTACTGGGACGCGCACAGCACCTTCAGCGTGTCAAATGCAGACTTCAGCAAACCCAAGTATTACGTCCTGGACATGTTTCCTTACC
>CAISYX010000122.1 GCA_903889815.1 uncultured Gammaproteobacteria bacterium | reverse complement strand
TGTACAAAACATGTACAAATTTCACACGATAGCTATAACCTATTGATAAGGATAGTTTTATATGTGTGCTCAGTTCGTTTACACCATGCACCGCGTCGGCAAGGTCGTTCCGCCCAAACGCGAAATTCTCAAGGATATCTCCCTGTCGTTCTTTCCGGGCGCCAAGATTGGCGTGCTGGGCCTCAACGGTTCGGGCAAGTCATCGCTGCTGCGCATCATGGCCGGCATCGACAAGGACCACCATGGCGAAGCCCGTGCCCAGAGCGGCATCAATATCGGCTACCTCCCCCAGGAACCCGCGCTGAATCCGGACAAGGACGTGCGTGGCAACGTGGAAGAAGCCATGGGCCCGGTGCTCAAGCTGATTGAAGACTTCAATGCCATCAGCGACCGTTTCGCCGAGCCGATGAGCGACGACGAGATGAACGAACTGCTGGAAAAGCAGGGCGAATTGCAGAACGCGATCGACGCCGCAGAAGGATGGGATCTGGAGCGCAAGCTCGAAATCGCTGCCGATGCGCTGCGCCTGCCGCCCTGGGATGCCGATGTCAGCACGCTCTCTGGTGGTGAAAAAAGACGTGTGGCACTGTGCCGCCTGCTGCTGTCCAATCCCGACATGCTGCTGCTGGACGAACCCACCAACCATCTTGACGCCGAGAGCGTCGGCTGGCTCGAGCGTTTCCTGAAGGAGTTCCCTGGCACCGTGGTGGCCATCACCCACGACCGCTATTTCCTGGACAATGCCGCCGGCTGGATTCTGGAGCTGGACCGCGGCCATGGCATTCCCTACGAGGGCAATTACACGACGTGGCTGGAAACCAAGGAGCAGCGTCTGGCTACCGAAGCACGTCAGGAGGCCGCGCGCGAACGTACCATCAAGGCGGAACTGGAGTGGGTTCGTGCCAACCCTAAGGGCCGCCAGGCCAAGAGCAAGGCTCGAATGGCGCGCTTTGAAGAGCTTAATTCCCAGGAATTCCAGAAGCGCAACGAGACCACCGAGCTGTACATCCCGCCCGGCCAGCGCCTGGGGGACGTGGTGATCGAAGTGAACAATCTGTGCAAGGGCTTCGGTGAGCGCACACTGATCGACAACCTCAGCTTTAGCATTCCCAAAGGCAGCATCGTCGGCATCATCGGCGGCAATGGCGCGGGCAAGACGACGTTCCTGCGCATGCTGGTGGGCCAGGAGCAGCCGGACAGCGGCAGCATCCGTCTGGGCGACACGGTGGAACTGGCCTATGTGGACCAGAGCCGCGACACCCTGAATGACGCCGTGACCGTGTGGGAAGAAATCTCGGGCGGGCTCGACACGCTGCAGATCGGCCGCTATGAAGTGGCATCACGCTCATATGCCAGTCGTTTCAATTTCCGCGGCAGCGATCAACAGAAATTCGTGAAGGACCTGTCCGGCGGCGAACGCAACCGCCTGCATCTGGCGAAACTGCTCAAGCGTGGCGCCAACGTTTTGCTGCTGGACGAACCTACCAATGACCTGGACGTGGAAACATTGCGCGCACTGGAAGAAGGTTTGCTTAACTTCCCGGGGAACGTGATCGTGGTGTCACACGACCGCTGGTTCCTGGACAGACTGTGCACCCACATTCTGGCATTCGAGGGTAACAGCCAGGTGGTGTTCCATGAAGGCAACTACAGTGACTACGAGGCGGACAGGAAAAAGCGCCTGGGGGATAGTGCGGGGCCGACGCGCATCAAATACAAGCGGCTGGCGTGAGTTCACCTGCGATGGCGCCGGCTGGGCACCTGCTGACCCGCAAACACCACCGCAAATCTCACAACCCCAATTGCTCCCGCAACTTCTTCATGCGCGCATGATTCTCTTCCCCACTAAGCGGATGGGGCACCCGGGGAGGCAACGCGTCGGGCGTCGGAACATCGAGGGCCTCACCGCGCAGCGCGCGCTGGCACAGCGCGAGGTAGTGGTACTCGAAAAGCGGAAACACGCGGTCTTCCGGCTCGCTGGCCAGCAGGAACCAGCCAGTGGCCTTGCCGGCCTGGTATACGGCCTCGTGGGACCATGCACATGCCGACTTCGGCGACTCGGCGCGACAGGCTTCATAGTAGGCCTGCCTTGCATTGGGCAGACCGAACAGCGCCGGGCCTTCTTCGCAGGCCCTCACCACGACGGACACCGTTGGCAGATAGTCGTGTGTCTTTACCACATGGCGCGCAGCCGCGACGATCTGCGCGGGGCTGTACGCATTCAGACATCCCAGCCAGTATTTCTTGGCGAGTATGAGACGCTCGTCCGTGGCATAGGCTTTGTAGTACTGGTTGTGATAGGCAATCTCGAATTCGGCAAACAACTGATTGATGGCATCCACGTGATCGGGGCCATCATGGTGTGGCGCCGATTCCGCGCCGCGCTTACTCTGCCCAGCTTCTGTCTGTGAAGCGCTGGAAGGCTGCGCCAAGGACTTGCTGGTTTTTTCCAGCAATGGATTGATCTTGTGCATCGATGACACTCATGTTCGACGACTCGCCGAGCCGTCTTGCCCACTGATATTTTATGAATTGCAAAAACCGGGTGTTCCATGACGCATGCACCTGATTGGTGTCACGCCAGTAAAGAACGAACTCTCTGACCTTCGTCCGCGCGAATTCTTCGTCGATCTCGGCAAGGTGGAGAATGTCATAACACTCCGCACTGGGTTGCCAGTCATCGCCAATGCGCCGGGGCAATGTGTCGTGCTCGATGGAGGACGAATACTTGCTCCATTGCCGGCGGATATGCTCGATGAAACGCGTATTCCAGGCACCATTGGCGGCACCTCGTTCGCGCCAGTAAAGCACGAATTCTGGAACGGCATCTTCAATGAATTGCGGGTTGATGCCTGAATTCTCGAGAATGACGAAAGCATCGCTGCTCGGCCACCACTGCGGCGACATCTCGGTTTCCAGTTCGCTCATGCCTCGGCGTGTCTGTTCCTGGCGCCATTCACGCAGCACAAATTTGTAAAAGGCATTGCCCCAGGAGAAGCGAGCCTGCGCCCGTTCCCGCCAGTACATGACGAAGCCTGGCACCAGCTGACGCACGAAGTCTTCCGGAATGCTCTGCTGGCGGCACTGCCGGATCCAGTCCTCTCCCGGCTGCCAGCTGGCCGGCATGAAGGTAGCGCCCTGAGCATCGGTGGCGACACCTGCTGGCGCCGCTGCAGAGGCAACTGCTGCCGGAATGCGGGCAGTGGTGATCTTGTGTGTTGCTGGCACCGGGGCGGCGGGTCGCGCCTGGTTGATGGCGAAACAGAGTGTCTCGCGGTTGCCGGTTTCGGCGTCGATCAGAATCAGTCCGAGATCCTGCAGGCTCTTCTGCACACGCTTGATGTCAATGAGAGCCCAGAATGGCAGCGCCTTCATCAAATCCATCTGACTGAGCTCCAACCAGGCGAAGCGGTCCTTCTCACGCAGTGGCCGGTGCGCCATCAGCTCACTGAAAACGTGCAGCATGACAGCCTCCTCCAGGCCGATGGTGGCTGCCAGGGTGGGAGAGATCACCAGAGGGCGTTCGGGTACCAGCGACGACTGCATGACAGACCTGCTTCAAGGAAGGAGCGGCAATGCTAACACAGCGCCGCCGCGATTCGATGCTATGCCTCAGCGTCCTGCGTCCAGTGCCAATGCGAGTGGAATCCAGCCATCTTCCACCTCTGCAACAATCTGCACATCCCCCGCGTTCAAGCGCGTTCCCAAGGCGGGATCACTCAGTGCCAGCGCAACCGCAATAGCCTGAATGCGCGCATTGGCGAGCGCCACCAGATCAGACTCCGCGACAGGCTCGACTGGAAGCAGCGCGCGGCGCAGCGCCTCGGCGTAGGCCAATTCATCAAGAGCCGCCGGGGCGTTGTCCGCTTCGGCCAAGGTATGTTCCGACTGCAAGGCGGCAAGGGCCTCGTCCACAGTCGCTTCTGCGGCGACGCGCAAGTCGGCTGCTCGGTAGAAGCCCTCAAGCACGCTGCGGCGAGTCGGCACAGGCACCGCGTCTGCACCCTCGACTGCAGGCTCCGGAGCAAGGGCGGCATCGACACGACGATCCAGAAACTGCTCCTGCAGCATGCGCGTGTCGGCAGACTCGTGATAGCCCCCGCTGAGACTCAACTGCAGCTGCGGCCTTTCGGTCAGCGCTCTGGCCAGCGTG
>CAISYX010000121.1 GCA_903889815.1 uncultured Gammaproteobacteria bacterium | reverse complement strand
GGGCAACTTCCTCGGCGCCTTTCGGTGTCTGGCTGCGGAAGCTGAAGCCGGTCGGCAGGTGCTGTCGCTGCAACGTGAGCGTGACAATTCCAGCCTTCACCGGGTGGATGCGCGCCTGCAGCACGAGGTGCTGGCCCGCTCACCAGACACGTCTGCGAAAGCAGTTGCTGCCCTGCGCTCCGGAAATGCCACGCTGGCCATTCTCTGTGATCTGGGCAGCCGCCACGGCGAGACCGTCACGGTGCCGTTCTTCGGTATCCCGGCCCGGCTCGTTCGCGGTCCTGCACTGTTCGCCATTCTGGGGCGTGCCCCCCTGGTGCCATTTGTCACGTTTGAACGCGACGGGCGTGACCACATCCAGATGGCGCCGGTGATTCCTGCGGCGCTGCAGCCCGGCGAATCGCTTGCCGAAGGGGTCAGACGCCTGACGGAAATGCTGGCGCTGGTGATGGAGCGCTGGATACGGCAGGCGCCAGGCCAGTGGCGATTTCTGCCCACAGCGGCCATGTATCTGGACGCGCCTGTGCAGGAGGAGGGTCACCATGCGCAGTGATCTGTTCCGGGAGCAGGTCCTGCGGCGCGATCTGCACATCGAGACGGGCGAGCCTGTGCTGTATCAGCCACCCGGCCTGAGCGTGCTCTTCCTGCTGTTTGCAGGCCTCTTTCTGGCACTGCTGACATTCACCGCCACCGCGCAGATCAGTCGCACTGAAGTGGTCAGAGGGCACCTCAGCATGGATGCCGGCGTCACCAGGGTCCATGCCCCCGGCCCGGAATTGTCGCTGAACTACGTGTGCAGGAAGGCACCGCTGTCGCGAAAGGCGACATCTTGATGCTAGTGGACCCCGGTATGACGGACGCCGTCGTGCAGCAGGCACGCGTTCATGTCCGAGAGCAGCTGAGCCTGCAGGCAAGCGCGCTGGAGCAGCAGAGGCAATTGCTGCAGGTGCGCGAACAAACGGGCCTTGAGCACCTGGAGGGGCGTCTCGCGGCTTTGCGCCAGGAGCTGTCGCTGCGTGAACAGCAGCAGGCGCTGCTCGGCGAACGTCTGGACATCGCCCGGCAGGCATTGCAGCGCAGCGCCCGCCTGCTCGAAAGTCAGGTCACTTCAGCGGCTGCGCACAGTCAGGTCGTTGAGGCGCAGGTGATAGCCAGGCAGGCGCTTCTTGCACACACGCTAGAGTCGCGCCAGCGCGAGGAGGGTCTGGCGGCCCTTCTCCAGGAGAAGGATCAGTTGTCGCTGGAGATTCGGAACGAGCGTCTGCAACTGGAGCTTGCGCTCTCGCAACTTGCTGTCCAGACACAAGAGCGTGAAGTGCAGCAGGCCTTCAGCATCAACGCTCCGGTCGCGGGCAGTGTTGGCTCCTTGCTCGTGGAGGCGGGTTCACAGGTTGAGCCAGGCCGGCCGTTGCTGTCCTTGCTGCCTGCAGCCGGAACGCTGGTTGCGCAACTTTTTGTCCCCTCGCGCGCGGCCGGCAGGCTGCAGGTGGGTCAGTCATTGCTGTTGTCTTACGACGCGTTTCCCCGCAACATCTACGGCAGCTTCCCCGCCAGAGTCAGCCGCTTGTCAGGCGCAACAGTCGATCCGCGCGAGTTCCTGGTACCCTTCGAAACTGCCGAGCCGGTCTATCTTGTGGAAGCCGAACTGGCGTTCGCCCGAGAGGAGAGCGAAGCACATCTGCCATTGCGGGCCGGCATGCAATTCACCGCACAGATTGTCACGGGCCGACAGACGCTGCTGGCCCGCGTCACAGCGCCGCTGCGCGCTCTGGAGCAGAGACTGTGACGCCCGCCCTGTTCGCCGGCCGGCATACACTTCCGGTAATCCTGCAGTCCGAGCGCGCAGAGTGCGGTCTGGCCTGTCTTGCCATGATCGCCAGCTATCACGGCCGACGCACCGACCTCAACAGCATGCGCCGGCATTTCCCAATCTCGTCGCGCGGCGCGTCGCTGGGCGACCTGCAGGCCATCGCCCGACAGCTGTCTTTACAGACACGCGCACTGCGTCTGGAAGTAGACGACCTCACCACGCTGCAGACACCGGCCATCCTGCACTGGAACATGAACCACTTTGTCGTGTTGAAATCGGTATCGCGCAGCGCGCTGTGGATTCATGACCCAGCGACAGGTCTGCGCCGCTATTCCCGGCAGGAGACAGGCAGACATTTCACGGGCGTGGCGCTGGAGTGCCTGCCACTGGCGACATTCACGCGCAGGGAGGAGGTGCAGCGTTCGCGGCTGTCCGACCTGTTCGTGCGCGACGCCGGTTTCAGCAGCACCATCGTGCAGCTGCTCGTACTGTCTGTACTGTTGCAGGTTGCCAGCATAGGCAGCGCATTCTATCTGCAGCTGGTTATGGACGAAGGCATTGCGAAGGCAGACCGTGAGTTCCTGCAAGTGCTGGCGCGGGGTTTTGGAATGCTCGCTTTCGCAAGCGTTGGAGTGCGCTGGGTGCGTGGCATGATGCAGATCCATTTTTCGAACCAGCTCGGATTCCAGATGGCAGGTAATGTCTTTCACCATATGCTGCGCCTGCCTGCAGACTACTTTGCGAGGCGCCATACGGGGGATCTGGTGTCCCGTTTTGGTGCCCTTCGCGAGATTCGTCAGGTGTTTGCGGAGGAACTCCTCACCGTGGTTCTGGATGGCATCTTCGCGCTGGCTGCACTTCTTGCCATGTTCTACTTTCACGCAGTGCTGGCAAGTGTAGTGCTGCTGTTCGTGATACTGGAGGCAGCGCTGCGGCTGGGTGTTACCCCTTTGCTGCGGCGTCTGTCGGAGCAGCGCATCGTGGCAGAGGCGCAGACCAGTAGCGGCCTGATGGAGTCCATGCGAGCCATCGAGATCATCAAGTTTTACTGTTGCGAGCTGGCGCGCATCGCCAGCTGGCGCGCATCGCCAGCTGGCGCAATCACCATGCGGAGCAGGTCAATGCGCAGGTACAGGTATCGCGCGTGCTGGTGCGTGTCGAGACCGCTTACGGGCTGCTCAATGGTATTGAACATGTGCTGGTGATCTACCTGGCGGCTCTGGCGGTCATGGAAGGGTCGATCACGCTGGGCTTCCTGACCGCATTCATCGCGTTGAAAGGCCATTTCTCGACGGCAATCCGGGCTTTCATCGACAAGCTGGTGCAGATGCGCCTGCTGCGTCTGCAGCTCGAGCGCGTGTCAGACATTACCTGTGCCGAGCCTGAGTTTGCCGACTTCCTGTTGCCGCAGGTGCGTGCGCTGATGGAAGGGTGGCTGCAGGTCCGCGATCTCGCTTATTCCTATCCTGGCGCGCCGGCGCCGGTGTTTTCGCACCTGACTCTGGATATTCATCCTGGCGAAATACTCGCCATCACGGGCGCCTCGGGCTCGGGCAAATCCACGCTGGTCAGAATACTGGCTGGCCTTCTCAGGCCCGAGCAGGGCCAGGTGCTGGCTGACGGGCAGTCCCTGACTGGCGCCAACGCGCGCCGTTTCCGGGATGTCTGTTCCGGCGTGCTGCAGGGGGAGCAGCTGCTGTCCGGCACGCTGCTGGAAAACATCACGCTGTTCGCCGAAGCTGTGGACTATCCCAGAATGCAGCGCGCCTGCCGCATGGCGCGCATTGATGCTTTCATTGCCAGTCTGCCCATGGGGTTCAACAGTCTGGTGGGGGACATGGGCGCCATCATGTCCGCGGGCCAAGGCCAGCGGGTGTTGCTGGCACGCGCGTTCTACAAGCAGCCGCGGATATTGTTTCTGGACGAGGCAACGGCCAATCTGGATCCCGAGGTGGAAGTCGAAATACTTCAGGAAATCAAGGCGCTGGGAGTTACTACAGTGATGGTGACGCACCGCGCGGCACCGCTGAACGTGGCGACGCGCGTAGTGCATCTGGAAGCTGGACGTTTGCGCTGATCAGTCCTGCACCTCCTCCACAATCGTGGAGATGGTGTCCTGGTCGTGAATCTGCTTCAGCGCCCCGGTGAAGATGTTGTAGTGCCAGCCCTTCAGCGTCAGGGTGCCGGCTTCCACGCGGGAGCGAATCCACGGGTAGGTCATCAGGTTGCGCAGCGAGTAGCCCACGGCGGCCTGTTCGCAGTAATTGAAGGTGGCGTGGTCGTCCAGTTTGTCCGGGTCGGCCAGCTTGGCC
>CAISYX010000120.1 GCA_903889815.1 uncultured Gammaproteobacteria bacterium | reverse complement strand
GTTCACCCGCGCATTGGCCTTCATTTCGGGCAGCGGTGGCACAATGCCTGTTCTGCCGTTCTGCTTGCCAAGCGCCTCAGTGCGTATGCCGTCCAGTCCCATGTAATCATAGGTGTCATAGACAGTTGTCTGCAGAGTAGTGGTGAAACTGCCCAGGTTCTCTGTGTCCATGTCGTACTGCAGCTTGATGTCGACCAGATCGATCCACACAGAGCTGATGTTGGCAGCCTGGGCGAACAGCCTTTCGACAGACCCGTTGGGATAACGACGGATCTTGTTGCCTGGCTGAGCGGCCTGGACGGCAAGCCATGCATCGGCCGCGTTGCGGGTTGCAGAGCCCGGCACTGCGCTGTACGCAGACTTGGCGATGCCGGTTTCAGCCAGGAAGCGGCTGAACTCGAAGCCCACTGTGTCCTGCTGGCTCAGCGTGCGGATACGGTCTACGTATTCGATCTGCTGATAGTCGACGGACAGGTTCAGACCTTCGAGGAAGTTGCCTGTTGGCTCCCACGTAAAACCAAGGTTCTTGATGGTGGACGTTTCCGGCTCCAGGTTCGGGTTGCCTGACTGACACCAGACTCCGCCGATCAGCGGCGTGTTGGTGAATTCGTCAATGCCACTGAACATATCGGCACAGCGGTCATCCGCCACGAAGGGGCGCGCCTGTACGGGTGACGGCGCCAGGAAGCTTTCGCCCCACGATGCACGTACAGCCAACTCAGGCAATGCTTCCCAGCGCAGAGAAACCTTGGGAGTGGTCGCTTCCAGACCGAAGTCCTTGAACTGCTCGTGACGCACGGCGAACTGAGCATCGAGTCCTTCGATGATGGGCACTTCCAGTTCCGCGAACACAGAGCGGGTTTCAGACATGTAGACGGCATCTTTCAGACGCGCACCCAGTACCTGGCTGTTGGCGTAGTCTTCACCCAGGATATCGTAGGGGTCTTCATACACTTCGTTGACCAGATCTCGCCACTGATAGCCGAAGGCCATCTGTGCAGCGCCGGCCGGCAGGTCCATGACTTCGCCTGTCAATACGGTCTCGAATACGTCCAGGAAGTCGCGATTGCCAAGACGATTGGGGTTGGAGAGCATCAGCCAGTCAATCAGTTCCTGGGGATTGTCAGTCACGCCTTTCTTGTAGCCCTTGGACAATGGCGACTGCGTACCGAAGGGGTTGAACCACATCTTGCCATTGGGCCCGCCCATACCGGACATCGCCAGTTGCAGACGGCTGGAGCTGACTACGACTTCATCAGCAGTTCGCTTGGCTTCCTGCGCCGCGTAATAGGTATAGCCGGTCCAGGTGCCGCTGATGTCGTACTCTGCACTGAACTTCATGCGGTTGAGGGCATAGTCGCCATCCACTTTCTTGGCCGTATCCGTGTAGTAGGAAGAGGGGATATTGCCACCGGTGTTGCCATATACACGCCAGTTCCACGGTGTCAGGTCACGCTTCCAGATATTTGCCGGATGGTTTGCTGGAATCTTCATTACCGCACGATCGTTGCCGCCGTTGGGTGACGTACCGGTGGTGCGCTCGTGGTTGTAACGATAATGATTGTTCATGGTCACGTTCAGACGCAGCCAGTCGGTGGCTTCGTAGCTGACCGTGTTGTAGAGGTTGTAGTTCACCTCGTGACGCGAGTAGGCGTGCTGGATACTGTACTCATAGGTGCAGGCGCCGTTGAAGATCGTGCCCGACGGGTTGGTGTTCGCGCCGCGCCCGTGTGTAGGGAACCCCGCATTGAACGTGCCGCAGTCAGGGTCCAGCAATACCGGGCCGACACTGGTGCCGCCGTGTGGCTGCAGAATCTGCACGCCTGGCTTGGCGCCACGCAGTTCACGGAATGATCCGATCGGGCCGGCGTTGGAGGCGTTGTTGGAGTGCTGCCACTCGCGGGTACGCTCATACATCATCAGAGGCGTCTGCTTCTGTGCTTCGAACGCACCGACATAATTGATGCCGTTGTCGAAGGACTTGCCCCACATGAAGGAGCCAGTCATGTTCTCCATGGCGCCGTCTTCGGTGCGCTGGTAGTAGCTGCGGGCACGGAAGCCTTCAAATTCCTTGATCGGAATGATGTTGACCACACCCGCCACGGCGTCAGAGCCGTAAAGAGCTGAGCCACCATCCAGCACCATCTCCATGCGCTCGATGGCGATCTCGGGCAGGCTTGCGGACATCAGGGGGCTGAGCGTGCGGGCGCCATCGATCAAGGTGAGTGTGGAGTTCTCGCCAAGACCACGCAGGTTGAAGCTGCTGTTGCCGGTCTGCGCGCCATCTGCGCTTCCCAGCACGATATTTACCACGTTCGTGTTCTGCGTGTAGCTCAGATCACGAATGTAGGCGCCCATGCTGGGAGCACCGGATTCAAACAGATCCGTCTGGGACACCGTATCGACCGGGGAGTTCTGTGCAAACGCACTGTTGCGGATGTAGGAACCCGTAACCACCACTTCTTCCACTTCTGGTTCAGTCTGAGCCTGAACAGCGAGAGGAAGAGCGAATGAGGCAACGAGACAGGAATGAATCAAATGACGCAGTTGCCCGCGTCGGGTGATGTTAAGCATATTTATCTCCGATTGTTGGCCGTCGCCGCTTGGGCGCTGCACAGCCTTTATTATCAATACATCAGAATATTGGAGCGTTATAAGGCACTACTTGATTATCACTGGAGACTTCATGCACTAGGCAAATCCGGTACGACGATATACGACCACTACACCTTACAATCTTGGATGTAATCAGGACC
>CAISYX010000119.1 GCA_903889815.1 uncultured Gammaproteobacteria bacterium | reverse complement strand
GGTGAAGTTACTGCTGAAGGCAAAAAACGCCATCAGTGGCGCAACAATCGCCAGCCGCTCGTTCGGATTTGGTGCGGCCAGTCCGCCAGCACTCACCACCCAGCCGGCGGTAACGGTGAGCGCCAACATCCAAGCCTTGATATTCACGAACTGCAGCAAGACCCCTTGGATGAACCCAATTTGCAAGAACTTGCCTTCCACCTGGCCAGACAGCGAGGTTTGGCGCACCAGTCTCCAGGCAAGCCAGAGCAGGTAGCCGACGCCCAAGACCTTCACGCTCCAGCGCAGTGGCGGAATGTTCAATATGAGGGCGCCCAGCCCGAGGCCGCAGGCAAGGATGAGAAGGGTCCAGCCGACGGGCACAGCCAAGCAAAAACGGATCGCCACCCGCATTCCCCGGTTGGCGGCGAGCGCGGTTGATAGTGTCGTGTTCGGACCTGGCGAAAAGCTCATCGCTGCGGCGAACGTGAGCAGGGCAGTCAATTCACTGTGGTTCACGGCTTTTTGATCTAGACATCAGCTGTCGGCGCTACGCCCGGCACCAGCGTAGGTTGGTAACTGACGATGTCTGTGTTGATGAATATTGAAGGAAGCCGAATGGAACGCAGATTCATGCTTGATAGGCCTCGGCAGGCGGGCCGCCTGCTTCGCGGTGCTCGGCTGCGTTATCAGGTTGCGCCCAGCGTCTCCCAGCGCTCCAGTGCTACCGTCAACTGCTCTTCAATTTGCAGGCTGCGCGCTGCCAATTGGGCTGCCCGCAGCCCGTCGGTACGGTAGAGGTTTCCATCAGCCAGTTGCGACTGGATCGCCTTTTGCTCTTCCTCCAGGGTTTCGATCAGGCTTGGCAGCGCATCCAACTCCCTTTGCTCCTTGTAGCTCAGTTTCTTCGCCTTGCTAGGTGCGGAGGCGGAGGGAGCAGCTTCGGTCGCGGGCGCCTGCGCGGTCGCCCTAACGGCGGCGGGCCGTTGCCCGTCAGTTGCCAGCAATTGGGCACGGCGGGACTGCGTGAGCCAGTCCTCGATGCCGCCTTCATACTCGCGCCACCGCCCGTCCCCTTCGGCCACCAAGGTGCTCGTCACTACGTTGTCCAGGAAGCGGCGATCGTGGCTCACCAGAAATACCGTTCCTGCATAGGACTGAAGCAGGTCCTCTAGAAGTTCGAGCGTGTCGATGTCGAGGTCGTTGGTGGGTTCATCCAGTACCAGCACATTCGCTGGGCGCGCAAACAGCCGTGCCAGGAGGAGCCGGTTTCGCTCCCCGCCGGACAGGGACCGGACTGGGGAGCCCGCCCGTGCCGGCGAAAACAGAAAGTCTCCGAGGTAGCTCTTGACGTGCTTGCGCTGCTCGCCAATTTCGATCCACTCGCTACCTGGACTGATGAAATCTTCCAGAGTGGCGTCCATGTCTAAGGCGTCTCGCATCTGGTCGAAGTACGCGACCTCCAGCATCTATCCGCGCCTGACAGACCCTGCGTCGGGTTCGATTTCACCCAGGATCAGCTTCAGAAGGGTAGTCTTGCCTGCGCCATTGGGTCCAACCACTCCCACCTTGTCCCCGCGTAGCAGCGTCGCAGAAAAATCGCTGACCACCGAGCGGACGCCCTCTCCTGAGGGATCGGCGAATGACTTGCTCACCTCGGTTAGCTCCGCCACGATCTTTCCACTGGGCAGGCCCGTCGCCACCTCCAACTTGACCCGTCCAAGGGCTTCGCGACGGGCGGCCCGGTTGGACCTTAGCCTCTCGAGACGCGTGATCCGTCCTTGTGCTCTGGTTCGCCGGGCCTCCACTCCCTTGCGCACCCACACTTCTTCCTGCGCCAGCAACTTGTCGGCCTTGGCGCTGACCACACTCTCGTAGGCCGATTGCTCGTCTTTCAGGACCTGGTAGCGGCTGAAATTGCCTGGGTAGCCCCTGAGTTGCCCCCGATCCAGCTCGACGATGCGTGTGGCAATTCTGTCGAGGAAGGCGCGATCATGGGTGATCGTCACGACGCTCCCTTTGAAGTCCAGTAGCAGCTCCTCTAGCCAATCGATGGCGTCCAGATCCAGGTGGTTGGTAGGCTCGTCCAAGAAAAGGACATCCGGGCGGGTCACCAGGGCTTGGGCTAAGGCAACGCGCTTGCGCATGCCGCCAGAAAGAGTAGTGATCCTCGCGTTCGCAGGGAGATGCAGGCGATGCAAAGTCTCTTCCACACGTCGCTGCCAGTTCCAGCCGTCCTGCGCCTCGATCTCCCTCTGCAGGGTATCCAGGTCGCCCCTACCGTCCGCATAGGACTCTATGAGCGCCAGAACGGCCCCAAGGCCGCTACTGACGGACTCGAATACGGTTGATTCGGCCTCGAGAACAGGCTCTTGCGGAACATACGCCCTCAAAAGACCCTGCTGCACCTGCAGGGTCCCGTCGTCGGGCTTCTCGACTCCCGCCAAAATCTTGAGCAGGGAGGACTTGCCGGCCCCATTGCGGCCGATCAACCCAACCCGTTCCGCAGCCGCCAGAGCGAAGTCGGTGTGATCGAGTAGCGGTACATGGCCGAACGCGAGTTGTGCGTCGGACAGTGTGAGCAGGGCCATGTTCTCGCCTTCTCTGCAGTCTAAATTGGCAGAAGAGGTTATCACCCGCGACGGATAGGGCCGACGGGCCCCCTCGACGGCAACGACACCAACCGTGCTCATGGTTGCCATGTCTGTCATCACCTGCTGTTGCATTGCGCCCTGGTCCAGCTGGCGAGCGCGTTCAGCCTCGCCGTTTTTGCCGCCCGTCGGGCCGATTGCCCGATCCCTGCCGGCCGCGGATCGGCGCCGGGCGTGGCGAGGGGTTCAGGCCGATGTATACTTGTCGGCTTCGCTTCTCACGGCGAGGATTTAGCGGCGCGGTGTACTGCGCTGTTAGGTTTTGTGTTGTGGGGTGGGTGCGGGGGTGGTCTCTGGTGCTGGCGAAAAAAATGTTTGACTGGTTTTTAAAAGCTGTGTCATAATCGAGGGCTTCGCTGATCGCG
>CAISYX010000118.1 GCA_903889815.1 uncultured Gammaproteobacteria bacterium | reverse complement strand
GGTAGGCCTCCATCGGCCGCAGCCGGCGGGTGCGCGCGACGTCGAGCCGCGCGCGGTCGGCGACGCGGACCGATTCGAGGAACCCGGGAAGGGCCTGCGTGGCGGTGGTCATCTGGTCTGGTCCTTCCGTGCTCAGGCGGTTGGGGGCGCACTGGGCTCAGTCCGAATCGTACCGCTTCCACCGGAGTCCGTATACGGTGGAACCCGCCGTCCGGGTACGCGCTCTTCCCTCTGCCCATGCGGCCGAGATTGAAGAGATCGTTGTTTCCGACCAGCGCCGCGCCTACCGTGGCGATTTCAGCAATCTGGAAACCCCGCAGGCCATCCAGACCATCGACAGCCTGATCATGGACAATGCAGGCGTACGAGACCTCAATGACGCGCTGGATCTGTCCGCGTCGGTGGCGCGCCAGAACAATTTCGGCGGACTGTGGAACAGCTTTGCAGTACGCGGTTTCGCAGGCGACGAGAACCTGCCCAGCAATTATCTGGTGAACGGGTTCAACGCAGGGCGCGGCTTCGGGGGCTCGCGGGACATCTCCGGCATCGAAACCGTGGAAGTGCTCAAAGGCCCAACGGCGGCGTTGTTCGGTCGCGGGGAACCCGGTGGGGCAGTGAATCTGGTGACCAAGCGACCCACGGGGCAGCAAGGCGGGCAGCTACGCTTTTCCGCAGATGAATTCGATACCCGGCGCGGGGACGTTGATCTGCGCTCCGCCGCTTTCGGCAACGGGTTGGCTTTCAGGGTAGTCGGTTTCTACGAAGACGGAGGCAGTTTTCGGGACACAGTCGACAGCAAACGTGCAGGACTGACGCCATCCGTTCAGTGGCAGATGACAGAATCGACTACCCTTTTTTATGAACTGGAAAGCACGGGACAGTCGGTGCCCTTCGACCGCGGCGTCGTGGCCATCGGGGGCCGTCTGGGCACCATGCCCGCCGAAAATTTCCTCGGTGAACCGGGCGACGGCGACATGGAAGCAGAGGTGCTGGGGCACCAGCTGGAGCTTCGACATGCGTTCAATGCTGACTGGGACCTGTTGCTTGGCACTACCCTGCGCGAGACCTCTCTCGAAGGCTTCTCCACGGAGCCGGAACTGACTGGCAGCCGGCAACGCCTGAACCGGGACGGCCGCACACTGACCCGCCAGCGCCGGGGCCGCGAATATGACTCGGAGTACAGCGTAGTGCGCGGCGAGATCAGCGGAAATTTCGAAACGGCCGGTCTCACCCACCGCGTACTGTTTGGCGCCGACACGGATCAGTTCGACAATGACCAGGTGTTCAAACGCTACCGCGCGCCCAATCTCTCAGCCAACCCCAGCCTGCAGGCGTCCTATGTACTGGACGTGCTGGCACCGGTATATGGCCGCTTCCCGCTGCCGGCAGTGTCCCTGCTGACAGACAGACTGGAAGTGCTGGAGGCCACAGGCATCTACTTCCAGGACCAGATTTCCCTGACGGAGCGCCTGCAGATTCGCCTGGGCCTGCGCTACGACGATTTCGAGCAGAGCCTGCACAACCGACTGAACAACACCCGCCAGCAGCAATCGGACTCACGGGTCAGTCCCCAGGTGGGCCTGGTGTACGCCATCAACAATGGCATGTCGTTCTACACAACCTATGGCGAAGGCTTCCGCGCCACCACCGGGGCTGACTTCGCGGGCAACACCTTTGACCCGAACGAGAGCGTCTCCGCCGAAGCCGGCCTGAAGTTCGAACTCAATGACGGTGCCTTGACGGGCAACGTGGCACTGTTCCGCCAGACGCAGGACAACATTCTCAGCGCCGATCCGGTCAATTCCGGCTTCTCGCTGGCCACCGGTGAGGCCCGCAGCAAAGGGCTGGAGTTTGATCTGTCCGGCGCCGTCGCCGATTACGACATTTACTTCTCGTATGCCTTCGTTGATGCCGAGACTGCCAATGCCACGCTGGACTTCAACTTCGCGCAGCGGATCAACAAGGGTGACCCGCTGCTCAATGTGCCCGAGCAGACCTTCACAGTGCAGGCCAGCCGTGATTTCACCGTGGCCGGTGCACCACTGACCGTGGGCGGCGGCGTGCTCTATGTCGATGAGCGGCTGGGCGAGACGGCGACCACTTTCACCCTGCCGGACTACACCCTTGTGCGCGCTTTCGTGAACTGGGAGCCCACTGCACAGACCAGCATTCGTGCCGAGATCGACAACCTGCTGGACGAAACCTACTACACCAACTCCTTCTCACAGCTCTGGGTTCAACCGGGCACCCCGCAGCGCCTGCGTCTTTCTGCCGAGGTGCGCTTCTGATGACGATCGCAACGACACCCGCGCTGCTGGTGCGCAACCTGCACGTGACCCGTGGAGGCAAGGACGTGTTGAACAACCTTGATTTCCAGCTGGCCGCAGGCGAGGTGTTCGCACTGCTGGGGGGCAACGGTGCCGGCAAGTCCACCACCCTGCTGACCTGCATCGGCCTGCTGGCACCCAGCCGGGGCGAGGTGCGGGTGCTGGGTCGGGCTCCCAGTGAGGAGCCCGAGGCGGTGCGTGCCTCGCTGGCCTATCTGTCCGAGACAGCCACTTTGTATGAACACCTCTCGGCCCGCGAGAACCTGCGCTATTTTCTGGACCTTGCGGGCAAGAACGCCAGCAATGAGGCGCTCGAGGCGGCGCTGGATACCGTAGGGCTGCAGCCGGCCGCCCGTGACCAGCGCACTGCTCGCTTCTCCAAGGGCATGCGACAGAAAGTGGCCATTGCCCTGGCCATTCTGCGCGAGACGCCCGTGCTGCTGCTGGACGAACCCACCTCGGGTCTCGACCCGGTGGCGGTGGCCGAGTTCAATCAGCTGCTCATCACGCTGCGCCAGCGCGGCGTTGCCATTCTGATGGTGACCCACGACTTGTTCGGTGCCTGCGAGGTGGCCACCAGTATCGGCCTGTTGCGGGACGGACGCCTGGTCAGCAGTTTCGTGGCGGACACCGACGCCCAGGGGCGCCACATGCCACTGGATGTGGAAATGGTCCGCCGCGCTTTCAGTGCAAGGACATCCGCATGAGTCAGGCCATGAAAATTGCCGTGGCAGAATGGACACACCTGCTGCGTACGCGGCTTGCCGTGCTCACCCTCGGCCTGCTGTTTGCGCTGGTGGCGATTGCTGCCGTCAACTCCAGTGCCCAGCTGCGCTCAGAAGCGGCTGAGCGTCTGCAGTATCAGCAACAAGCCGATGAAACCTACCGCGCACAGCCAGACCGCCATCCCCACCGTATGGTGCACTATGGCCATTACGTCTTCCGCACGCCCACACCGCTGGCGGTGATTGATCCGGGCGTGGATGCCTTTACAGGCCGCTCCATTTTCCTGGAAGGACATCGCCGCAACACGGCGGCATTTTCCGAGGCGCGGGAGACGTCTGTGCTGACGCGCTTCGGCACGGTGTCGCCGGCGTTCACGTTGCAAGTGCTGGTGCCTCTGCTGATGATTCTGATCGGCTTCTCCAGTGTGGCCCGCGAACGGGAGCGTGGCATTCTGCTGCAGCTGCTGGCGCAGGGCACGCGAGGCGCCGCACTTGTGCAGGGCAAGGCCATCGCACTGGCCGGCGTGGCGGCTCTGGCCCTGCTGCCCCTGTTTCTGAGCGCCGTGTGGCTGGGAATACAGACGCCGGGCGAGACACTCCCCCTGCTGATGTTGCTGGCAGGCCATGCGGCCTATCTGGCGTTCTGGGTCGGGCTGATCGTGGCCGTTTCGGCGCTGGCGGGTCGCGCTCGGACGGCGCTGATCGTGCTGATCGGCATCTGGGCAATGCTCACCGTTCTGGTGCCTCGCCTGGCCACAGATGTGGCAGCGACCACCCTGCCTGCCCCCAATCAGGCGGAAGTGGACATTCGCCTGCAGGAAGAGCTGCGCAGCGTCGGCGACAGTCACAATATCAACGACCCTGGTTTTCAGAGCTTTCAGCAGCAGGTGCTGGCGCAGTACGGCGCAGCCAGCATTGACTAACTGCCAGTCATTTATCGCGGGCTGGTGTCTTTGCGGGGCGAGGCAGAGAGCAGCGCCGTGATGGACCGACTGAGCGCGGAGCAGCATACGCTGCAGCGTGAACAGGCCGGTATCGTGAAACTGTTCGCGCTGGTGTCGCCCTATATCGCAGCGCGGCATCTGTCGATGAGCACTGCCGGCACTGACCTGCGCAATCACCAGCAGTTCCTGGACGCGGCGGAGGCCCATCGCTTCGCGCTTGTTCAGGGCCTCAACACCTTGCATGCCGAAGAGCTGGACTACGCTGATGACAGTGCGCGCAGCCGTGACCCGGAGGCCGAGCAGCGCACCCGCGTCAGCAGCGAGTTCTGGGCAAGCCTGCAGGCATTCGACTTCACCGGCGCGGCTGCGACCGAACGGGTACGCACCGCTCTGCCACTGTTGCTGGGTCTGCTGGCCTGGTTGCTTGCCAGTGGCCTGCTGCTGCGCACGGCGGGCCGCAAGGTGGAGGCACTATGAATCTTCTGCATTCACTGACCCGCGAGACGCGACTCTTCCTTCGCAGCCGTTCATCGGTGGCCGCACTGGCCCTGCTTTGCTTGCTGGCCAGCATCGCCATCGGCCTTGGCCACGCCGAAGTCCAACGTCAGGAAGCCAGCATCGAGCGTGTCCGCGCCCTCGATGCCGTCGAACGCGAGGCGGCGCTGGCAGGTGCTCCGGACTATGGAGACGCTGCCTATGCGGCGTTTCATCTGACCTGGAATCCGCCTTCGGAGATGGCCTTCACGGCAATGGGACAACGGGACATCGCCCCCTGGATGCTGCGGGTACGGGCTCTGGCGCTGGAAGGGCAGATCCACGAGACCGACAGCTTCAACCCGGAACTGTCCCTCACCGGGCGCTTCGATTACGCCTTCGTCATGGCCTTCCTGCTGCCGCTGTTCGCGATTGTGGTGATGTACGACATGGTGTCTTCCGAGCGCGAAGCGGGCCGCATTCCCTTGCTGGTGGCCAGCGCGGGCAATGCACGCCGGCTGTGGTGGGAGCGGACGGCGGTGCGTGTGCTTGGTCTGCTGCTGGCCTGTCTTCTTCCCCTGTGGCTTGGTGGTCTGAGCATCGGCACCAGCGCCGGCGCGCTGCTGACGGCCAGCGCCATCGTGCTGGTGACAGTACTGGTCTGGACCGCGGTGATCCTGGTCTTCAGCTTCCGGCCGTGGACCTCTGCCGTCATTGCAACGTCTCTGACCGGCGTATGGCTGGCGGTGGCGCTGATCCTGCCGCTGGGCGGCAAGGTGCTGATTGACTACATGGAGCCGGGCATCGATGGGGCGCAGATCGCCCTGTTGCAACGCGAGACGGTCAACGATGCCTGGGACGTGCCCAAGGCAGTGACCATGGAGCCGTTCTTCGTGACGCATCCGGAGTGGGCGGACACCCGGCCGGTCACCGAGCCCTTCCACTGGAAGTGGTACTACGCCTTTCAACAGCGGGGCGACGAGGTGGCAGCGGAGCTGTCGGGCGCCTACCGCGCGGCCATCGCCCGGCGCGACGACCTGACCGGGTGGGTGGCACTGCTGTCGCCCCCGGTGGCTGTGCAACGGGCCTTGCAGCGACTGGCGGGCACCGACGTGCGGGCGAGCCTGGCGTACGACGCGCGGATTCGGGTGTTTCACGAGCAGTTGCGGCGTTACTACTACCCGCTCATGTTCAATGAGGAACCTTACCGACTGGAGGCCCTGCGAGACCTCCCGCAGTTCTCAGCGGACTGATCGGGAGAGGCAAGCCCTTATCACCTGCCGGAGAGAAACATACAAGCGGGCTTGCCCGCGAACGGCC
>CAISYX010000117.1 GCA_903889815.1 uncultured Gammaproteobacteria bacterium | reverse complement strand
TGGCGGTTCTGCCGTGAGTGTGCGGGAACTGAGCACGGATCTGGACGGTGCCAGGGCCTTTCTGGATGCGCTGCCTGAGCCTGGCTTCGAGGTGACGCGCTTCATGCCCGCGCTGCGCCTGGCCAATGATCTGCTGGAATCCTCACGCCACGAGAGCCGTACCATTCATCTGGTGTCTGATTACCAGGCCAGCGGCATGGGCGGGGACGACTCTGGCTGGGTGATGTCGCCGGGCGTGCACTTGAACCCGGTGGATGTGGGCGATGGCCCGTCCCGCAACCTGTTGCTGACCGATGTGCGCTCCCCCGACCAGCTCATCGAGAATCAGAGCGAGTACGAAATTCTGGCGCGCGTGCGCAGCACCGGCAGTGTCCATGTGGATCAGGCGGAAGTGCGCCTGCTGCTCGATGGCGTCGAGACCGCGCGCATGCCGGTCAATCTGACCGACCTGTCCGAGGAGGTGGTGCGCCTGCCGGCCGTGTTTGATACTGCCGGCACCCACCGTGGTGAGATCCGGGTGGGCACGGATGATTTCGACATCGACAACAGCTACTTCTTCACCGTGGATGTGATGGCGAAGATTCGTGTGTTGCTGGTCAATGGCGAGCCTTCGGTGAACTGGTATGAAGATGAAGCCCACTGGCTGGCGCTGGCCATCGGCAGCAACGCCGAGTCGCCTTTCGTGCTCTCCCGCAGCACGCCACGGGAACTGGATGCCGCACAACTGGCGCAGCACGATGTGGTGGTACTGCTCAATGCGGGCAGCGATCTCAGTTCTACACAGGCCAATGCGCTGAACGACTTCGTGCGCGATGGGGGCAGTCTGCTGATGGCGCCGGGTGACCGGGTCAACGCCGGGCCTTTCAATCAGTTGTTCGCCGACATCAGCCCGGCAGCGCTGGATCAACCTGTCCGTCTGGGCGGCGGAGACTACCTGCTGATTGCCGACATGGACCGTCGACATCCCGTGTTGTTGCCGCTGGGTTCTGACTGGGCTGTGCGTTTCGAGGGTTACTGGGCTGCCACGGCCGCCCCTGACGCCGATGTGTTGATGCAGTTCGACAATGGCAGCCCCGCGCTGCTGGAGCGTGCGGTGGGGCAGGGGCGCGTCCTGCTGTTTGCTTCTTCGCTCGACACCGAGTGGAACAATCTGCCGCTGCAGGGCCTGTATCTGCCATTTGCTCATGAGTCCCTGCGCTATCTTGCCCAGGCCACTGAGAAGGAGCGTGCCTACCGGATCGGCGATGTGATCGATCTGGCAAGCGCCGTGGCGGAGGACGCCACACTGACAGTCACGGATGCCGCGGGAGCGGTTTCACAACTGCTGCCTGGCAACCGTACGCTGACGCCGGTCACCAATGGCTTTGTGAGCATCGACGATGGCGCGAATGTGCAGTTCTATGCCGTGAATCCGGACCCGGAAGAATCTTCACTCGAACGCATTGCTCCGAGCACCCTGCAGGACAGTGTCACCAATGCCGAGACAGAGCCCGTGCAGTCAGAGCAAGTCCGCACAGCACAACTGGTTGCTGAAATCGAAGGGCCGCAGCGGGTCTGGTGGTGGCTGATGTTGCTCGTGATGCTGATGCTGCTGGCCGAAACCCGCGTTGCCAATACCACCTACCGCTAGAGCCAATTCCAGGTGACAGCATCGCTGTCACAATTGGAATTTCCCTATCTATTTGTTTTCATTGAATTTAGATTTTTGTTTTGTCATGGATATGTCACATTGATGTCACATGTCACGAAAAATTCATGAAAGCGACGTATATTCCGGTTGCTCACCCCGATTTCTTGGAGGATATTTCCCTTACAAAAACTAGAAAGACGGTACTGGAAATGAAAAACAAAAATCATGGCATTACTCGCACTTTTTTTTACACGGCAATACTGACAATCTCCTGCTCCTGCGCTTTTGCACAGGATGGCAGCTTACCCTCCGTGTCTGACGCTGCACCGGATTTACTGGGGCAGGCATCACGCTATGCTTTGCAGTACGAGCGCATGGCCTCGGAATTCGGCCCCTACGACCTGCGAGTCACCGAGCCCCTGGTGGCGGCGGCGGACCTGCATGCCGAGGCCGGCAACTATCTGGACGCTTTGACGGGCTATGAACAGGCGCTGCAGGTTACGCGCATCAGTACGGGCCTTTTCAGCGAGGAACAGATTCCCCTCGTGGAGAAGATCATCGACTGCAATGTCGCCAGCGCCGACTGGCCACGCGTGGATGAGCGGTTCCGCTATCTGGAGCTATTGTATTCACGTGTGTATGAACAAGGCTCTGAAGGCTGGGCCCGCGGCATCGCCCAGCTGTCTGACTGGCATGTGCTGGTCATCAACCGCGGCCTTGAGACCAACAACTCCGATCATCTGCGAGAGGCCCATGGATTGCTCAGGCAACTCCTGCAACTTGCGGAACAGTCTGCATCCACAGACAAAGAAGTATTGCAGGTGTTGCGCCACAATGTAGAGCTGACCACGCGCTATCTGCGAATGGCACAGCGACATTCTGCAGAACAGGCCTTTGATGAGGCCACGCTACGCATGGTGGAGCACGTAGCCTGGGCCAATTGAAATGCAGGGAAACCGGCTGGGGTGAAAGTCGCTGAGGTTCGGCGCTGGAAAGCAATTCAGTGTTTACTGGTGGCTTGCTAAATATTGCAGTCAGCTTGAATGAGATGGGCGGCCACTTCCGTGGCCGCCCATCATATGCGAACGCGCGTTCCTGATTGCTCAGAAGCGATCGTCAGGCGCTTCAGTTGCCGATCCCAGGCTCCATGCGCGGTCCCGGTGCGCTGTTCCCACGTCCAAGCAGTTTCCTGATCGCATGCAGATACTCACGCAGTTTTGCCGGCAATGCCAGCAAGGCCGGTGTGACGATCAGGGTCAGGATTGTGCCGAATGTCAGCCCGTACACAATCGCGCTTGCAAGCTGCACCCACTGTGACGTGATGGGTCCTCCGAATTCCACTTCAGCCGTGATCAGGTCAAACGACCAGTGCATGGCCAGCGGCAAGAGTCCCAGGCCTGTCGTGAACGTGGTCAGGAACACCGGACGCAGGCGCTGCACGCCTGTCTGAATGATGATCTCTTCCAGGCTCCAGTCCTTGCGGGTTTCCCGCAGATGATTGAACGTATCGATCAGGATGATGTTGTTGTTCACGATGATCCCTGCAAGGGCGACAATACCGACCCCCGTGAGAATCACGCTGAATGTCTGTCCGGTAAGCAACAGCCCCAGCAACACACCGGTTGTCGACAGCAGCACGGATGACAGAATCAGCAGTGCCTGATAGAAGCTGTTGAATTGCGTGACCAGCAGAATTGCCATCAGAATCAGCGAAATACTGAAGGCCTGCAGCAGGAAGGCGAAGGACTGCTCCTGCTCCTCGTTGGAGCCGCGGAACTGATAGTCCACTCCGGGCATCATGGGGTTGGCTTCCAGCCACTGCTCCAGTTCCGCCACTTTGTTGGCAGTGACCTCTCCCGGTGCTGGGTTGGCGCGCACATAAATCACCTTGTTGCCATCAACGCGCTGAATGGAGCTGACCTTCGGTTCTGGAACACGCGTGATGAAACTGCTGATTGGCGCCATGCCGGAAGCGGTGGTGACCTGAATCTTCTCGATCTGCTCAAGGCCACGATACTCTTCCGGATAACGTACGCGGATATCCACTTCCTCTTCCGTGTCATCCGGGCGGTAGTCGCCCATGCGCACGCCGTCGGTCAGCAGCTGCACTGCGGTGCCTACCTCACTGATATTGGCGCCGAACATGGCTGCACGCGCACGATCCACATTGATGGCCCACTCAATGCCGGGGATCGGCGTGGTGTCGTCGATGTCGATCAGTCCGGTCATGCCGGTTTCCAGATAGGCACGCAGACGCTTGGCTTCGGCAATCAGATCCTGCAGATTGTCGCCAAAGATTTCGATCTGCAGTTCCTTGCCCACGGGCGGACCCTGCTCGATTGTGGCGATCTCGGCCCTGATGCCGGGAATGTTGCTGATGGCTTCGCGGTAGAGGTTTTCGATCTCAAAGCCGTCCACATCGCGAATGCGGCGGTCGGTGAATTCCACGAAGATTGTGCCGACCAGGTCAGGCGCAGAGCCTTGTCCGCCGCCAAGACTCTGTCCGGAACCGGACTGTGTCACGACATTCTTGTAATAGCCCACGTTCATGACCCGCTTTTCAACGTCCACAACCAAGTCGCGGACTTCTTCGGGCGAGAAATTGCCCCGTGCAAAGACTTGTATGCGGGTCTGATTGGGCTCGACGGCGGTAAAGAACTCGACGCCGGCGCCATAGTTGAAGTACGTGATCGCGATGGAGACCAGGGCAGCCACACTGCCACCGAAAATCATCACGGGCGATCTGGTGGCGCCGCGCAACAGCGTCGCGTAAGCACGACTTATTCCTTTAAGGTTGCGCGAATCCACTTCGTCATAGTGCGACACGGATGGCGTCCCGGTTGCTTTTGGAGCCTTGGCAAACAATGCTCCCATCACGGGCGCGAACCACAGGGCATACAGCAGGGAGCCCACCAGCACCGCGAATACTGTAATGGGCAGGTAGCGCATGAATTCGCCCGCCACACCCGGCCAGAACATCATGGGCAGGAATGCCGCCAGGGTTGTCATGGTCGAGGCAATGATGGGCCAGAACATGCGGTTCACCGCCTCCTGGTAGGCATCTTCCTTCGTGTAGCCCTCGGCCATTTTCGTGTCGGCGAATTCCACCATCACGATGGCCCCGTCGATCAACATGCCCAGCCCCAGCAGCATGCCGAAGATCACCATGAAGTTGTAGGTGAAGCCCAGCATGGATATGACGATGAAGGCGAAGAAGAAGGAGAAGGGCACCGCCAGGGTGACCAGTATGCCCGAGCGCACACCTACGGCAGCAATCACGACAATCAGCACCAGCACCATGGACGAAACCATATTGCCCTGCAGACCGAGATTCTGTTCAAGCACGATGGGCGCCGTGTTGTTCATGTACGCAATCGTTACGGCAGGTGGCAGCGTTGGCAGCATTTCCTCGACCATGACATCGATCTTGTCCATGGCAGCGATCAGATTGGCACCCTTGCGCTTCTGCACATCAATGGAAATGGAGCGTTCGCCATTCGCATAGGAATAACGCTGAGCATCCTTGAAGGTGCGGCGCACCTCGGCGATATCACTCAAGGTCAGCACGCCGTTCTGAGTGGCGGCAATCGGCAGGTCGAACAGGTCTTCCTGGGTTTCGATCAGGCCCGGCAGTTTCACCGAGAAGCTGCCCTGGCCGGTATTCACTGCCCCCGCGGGGATCAGCCGGTTGTTGCTGGTGACCGCCTGCACGATCTGCTGGTTGGTAATGCCGTAGGTTTCCAGCTGGGCCGGGTCGATGATGGCTTCAAGAAGCTCTTCCCGATCGCCCACCATGTCCGCGGACATGATTTCCGGCAAGGTCTCGACGCGGCGTTGCAGATCCTGCGCCACCTGCAGCAGCACGCGTTCGGGAACGTCCTTGCCACTGATGGCTATCTGCACCAGCGGCACCGACGCTGCAGAGACTTCCTGCACGATCGGTTCTTCGGTGGACTGCGGGAAACGCGCCTGGGCGCGATCGATGGCCGTGCGGATTTCCTGCAGCGCTACGGTGGAATCCAGCGTCACGTCAAACTCGGCGATGATGGTGGCGGCGCCTTCGCTGGAGAAGGAACTGATCTCGGTGATGCCTTCCACGGATTTCAGTTCCACTTCGGCCGGCTTGGCCAGGAGACGCTCGGCATCTTCGGGCGAAATGCCTTCGTGGATGATCGTGGTGACGATGATGGGTACCGACACATCCGGATTGAGTTCAACGGGAATGGTCAGGTAAGAAACGAATCCCGTGGCCATGATGGCCGCGAAGATGCTCAGCGTTGTTCTTGCCCTTGAAACTGAAGCTTGTATGTAGCGCATGGAAGATGTCCGCTTAGAGGGAAGACCAGGAAGAGTCAGGCGTCACTGTCTGGCCGGCAAAGACGATCTCCTGACCATGGGTAATGACGAGTACATTGTCAGGCAGTCCGGTGACCCACATGCCGGGATCAACACTGTTGTTCTCGCCGACCACAGACACCGGCGCGAAGTGCACCATGTTTGCCTGGTCCACGGTCTTGATGCCGACGATGCCAGCATCGTCCATGGTAAGCGCCGAGGCGGGGATCAGGTGAGCCTGAGTCTCGTTGGCAGCGATGTAGATCTCGGCGGTAATGCCCTGGCGGATGGAGTGTTCGCCAGCAGCGATCTCGACTTCTATGGCATAGCTGCGGGAGCGCGTGTCCGCGGCGCGGGAAATGTAGGTGACCTCTCCCGACACAGTTTCCCCTGTGAGCAAGTCAGCCGTCACGGGTGCGCCAAGGAACAGTCTTCCGACATCCTGCTCAGACACCACCCCCGTCAGCAGCATCGGGGTGTCATCAAGCAGTGAGGCGCACTGACCGCCCATGTCCATCAGATCGCCCACTTCCACCGCGCGGGTTTCCATGATGCCGTCGAACGGCGCGGTAATGCGGGTGCGTGCCAGTGAAAGTTCCGCACGCTTGACGGCCGCCGTAGAGGAATCCAGCGCTGCCTTGATCTGCGCAAGCCCGACACGGGATTGCAGGCCGCGCGCCTGCAGGTCAATCGCGCCCTGATACTCCATGCGCGCCTGTTCCTCGCGGCTGATGGCCTCCTGCAGATCAGTGGCGCGGGTGTCGATGGCAATCTCGCACAGGACATCGCCAGCGCTGACTCGCGCCCCGCGTGCCACAGGGGTGGCGACAACCCGCCCGCCGACCTCTGCACGCACATCCACCAGGCGGAACGCCTTGGTCTGGCCGCGCACGCGAATGCGCTGCACATAGTTCTGGGCCTCGGCGCGCGCTACCCGCACTGTGAAGGCCTGGTTGTCGCTGGTGATGGCATTGTTGCCGGCCACGGCACTCACGGCGGAGTCGTTCTGCGGCAAGGCATACCCGTCTACCAGAGCGCCACGTTCACGCGGCCAGGCCATCCACACGACGACGACAGCAAGCAGTGCTATGGCCACTACATGTTTGATTTTCAATTCAATCTCCAGTGTTCATTGGGTTTGCATGCGCAGCTGTCCGGCCAGGCACGAGGGTCCGTTTTCACGCATATCAGGCAAGAGTGTACGAAAGAGACACAGGCATTGGATGCATCGCTGCCTGACGACGAAGGCGCGAATATCTCTGGAAAGCTTAGCGGTGACTGCTGATTGTTTACGAGAATTGCAGAGGTGCAGAGGTCATAGTGCGCTGCGTTCTGATGGCATCCCTGGCAGCAGTTCACAAGGAGGCCTCGCTTTTTGTGTTACGCATTGTAACCAAGTAAATGGGCATTGCAACGCCAAACGGCGCGGCAATGTGCGTTATGTCGCAGCAATGACGGGCGCTCCAGCGCGATGGAGACTTTACAGATTGGAGACAGCTCACATTCCTGTCACGTCAACGATGTACCGGACGCTTCTGGAGTTTGCGTTGCAAGGTGCGCCGGTGCATCTTCAGTTGGCGGGCAGTCTCTGAAATATTGCCGTCATGTTCCTTCAGCACTTTCTGGATGTGTTCCCATTCCAGCCGCCTTACCGACATCGGCTCCTGCACGGAGGCATCGTCAAGATGCAGCTCCGGAGTGTCGTCCAGAGCAGCCAGAATCTCGTCAGCATCGGCAGGTTTGGACAAGTAATTGTCCGCGCCCAGTTTGATGGCATCGACAGCCGTGGCAATACTGGCATAACCGGTCAACACGAGAATGCGGATGTCTGGGTGCTGAGCCTTCAACACGGGAATCAGAGGCAGAGACGAATGCCCGCCCAGATTCAAATCCAGCACGGCATGGTCAAAGCGCTGTTGCTGCACCAGCTCGGTAGCTGCAGGCAGGCTTGCCGCGTGCAGCACTTCAAAGCCTCGCTGGCGCATGGCGCGGCATATTACATGGGCAAACACTTCGTCGTCTTCCACGAGCAGCATCTTCAAACCGTCCATGAAGGGGCTCCTGCAGGCGCACTGCCTGGCGCGGCATAAGCAGTGAGCGTGCTTGCCGGCAACCGGATGATGCTCATGGCGCCTCCGGACTTGCGGTTGAACATCTCAATGCTGCCGGCGTGGCGCTGAATGGCGGCATTGGCGAGGAAGATGCCCAGCCCCATGCTGTCCTTGCGTGTGGAGATGAAGGGCTCTCCCATGTTTTCCATGACCGAAGCGGGTATGCCGGGGCCGTCGTCCTGAATGCTGATCTCCACACCGGACTTGCTGTTCTTGTCCTCCAGGCACAGGCGGCAGTCGACAATGACATTGGTACGCGCTGCCTTGATGGCGTTCTCGATCAGGTTGATCACGGCGTGGCGCAGACTCAGGTCCGCTGCAATGCGCAGCGCGCCGCTGGCAGCATCGACATTGAACTGCACACGGGCGCGTGGATGGATATTGACGATGTAGTCACGGATGTCGGCCATCAGCTCAGCACAATGGGTGCCCAGCAGTTCCGCCTTGTTGGACTTGTTGTAGAACTGCGTCAGCTGATTCAGCGAATCCTTGCAGCGCACGACCTGTTGGCGCAGCAGGCTGATGTCTTCCTTCAGCGGAGTATTCTGCAGTTCTTCGGCGCTGAGCTTGTCCAGATCGGTCAGCAGCACCGACATGGTGGACAGTGGCGTGCCCAGCGCATGGGCGGTCCCCGCTGCCAGGGTGCCGATGGCCA
>CAISYX010000116.1 GCA_903889815.1 uncultured Gammaproteobacteria bacterium | reverse complement strand
TTCGAGGTCCAGTTGGCCAGTGGATTGAATTTCAGCAGGGGCCTGGCAGCGGTTGAGAAGGCCTTGTCCAGCTGGGCGACGGGCACTTCAGCGCGGGTCGGGCTCTGGTCGCGGCGCTGCCCGGTAATCCAGGCGTCCAGCCCTGCCAGCTGGCGCCGCAGCGGTTCGACTTTGCGAATGCCGCAGCATTCCTCGTGACCATCCTCATAGAAGCTGAACAGGCCCTTGGCACGGGTGAGCGTCTGCAGTTGTGCCGCATCCGGGCTCATGATCTCGAGGTCGAGGTTCCAGAGTTTGCGCACCTGCTCGATGAAGCGCAGCGTTTCCGGGTGCAGGCGCCCGGTGTCCAGGCTGAACACCTTGATCTGCTTGTTGGCTTTCCATGCCATATGCACCAGAGCGATATCTTCCGCACCGCTGAAAGACACGGCGATGGCGGGAATCTCCTTCAGAATATGCCGCAGGATCTCGCGGGGCTCAAGGATCTGAAATTCTGCATTTAGTTCAACAAGTTGATCGCTTTTTATCATGTGATGCTTCACTTTTTCCGGAGGGCTGAGGCGGCGTGGGCGCGGGGAACCGGTCGGGTGACATTCTCTCCGATTTGCAGGAGCCGGTAAACCTGCAGCACCGGCGCCGCACGGCATGCCGCCTTGCAACGCTCCGGTGATCTGGGTACATTGGCGCCTCTTTGAGTTTCAGCCTTTGGCGAAGGGGAATGGCGTTGGAAGTAGTCTGTCTTGATCTGGAAGGTGTGCTGGTCCCGGAAATCTGGATTGGTTTTGCAGAACGTACCGGTATCGCAGAATTGCGTGCCACCACCCGGGACATCCCCGACTACGACGTGCTGATGAAACAGCGCCTGAAGATTCTGGCGGATCACAAGCTCGGCCTGCCGGACATTCAGGCAGTCATCGCCGAGATGAGCCCCATGCCCGGTGCGCGCGAATTCGTGGACTGGCTGCGGGAGCGCTTTCAGGTGGTCATTCTCTCCGACACCTTTTACGAATTCTCTCAGCCACTCATGCGTCAGCTGGGCTTTCCGACGCTGTTCTGTCATCGGCTGATTACCGACGAGAAAGGCATGGTGGTGGATTACAAGCTGCGGCAGAAAGATCCGAAGCGCCAGTGCGTCAAGGCCTTCCATGAACTGAACTACCACGTCATGGCAGCGGGCGATTCCTACAATGACACCAGCATGCTTTCTGAGGCCGATCTGGGCGTGTTGTTCCGTGCCCCGGCGAACGTCATCGCCGAGTTTCCCCAGTTCGCGTCCGTCACTGAGTATGACGAACTGCGGCAGGCCTTTCTCAAGGGCAGTCCGCGCCAGCTTTCAATGTGATAAATGACTTTTGAATATCAATTCAATACATTGATTATATTGTTTATTTTGTCGAAACACTCCTGGTATTCCTGACTGCAGACGGAGTCGGCCACAAGGCCGCCTCCGCCCCAGCAGTGCAGATCCTGTCCCTCGCACAGCAAGGTGCGAATCATGATGTTGGTGTCCATCTGGCCGTCGAATCCCACATAGCCAGCAGTGCCGCAATACACGCGCCGGGCATCTGGCTCAAGCTCCGCGATGATTTCCATGGCACGTTGTTTCGGTGCGCCAGTGATCGAGCCGCCGGGGAAACAGCAGCGCAGCAGATCCATCGGCGTATGCGGCGCCGCCAGCCGCCCGCGGATCGTGCTGACCAGGTGATGCACGTTGCTGAAGCTCTGCAGTTCGAACAGCTTTTCCACTTGCACCGAGCCTGTCGCGCACAAGGAACCCAGATCATTGCGCAGCAGGTCGACGATCATGAGATTCTCGGCCCGATCCTTGTCGCTGTTCAGCAGGTCTTCCGCCTGCGCTGCATCCAGAAGCGGGTCAGGTGACCGGCGGCGTGTGCCCTTGATCGGCTGCGTCTGGACCTGCTCCCCGCGCACCTCCAGAAAGCGCTCCGGTGAAAAGCACAGCACGCTGCTTGCGCCATCGCGGATGAAGGCAGAGAAGGGGCTGCGGATACTGCCACGCAGCTGCAGGTAAGCGCCCAGCGAATCCCCGGAGTAACGCGCACTGAAACGCTGCGCCAGGTTCACCTGATAGCAGTCGCCGGCTTGAATGTAGTCCTGCACCCGCGTAAACGCCGCGGCATAGGATTCAGGAGTGAAATTGGACGCGAATCCTGTCTCGAGTGCAAAGCCAGGCAGTGCAGGCAGTGGCCGTTCCAGGCAGGCGAGCACACGTTGCAGCGTGTTGTCCGGACAGCCGGGAAGAGCGAACAGCTGGCTCGTCTTCCGGTGGTGATCCACCACGATGCCCCAGTCGTGAATGCCAAAGCGGGAATGCCCGTCATAGCCCACGTAGCCAAGTGCACCTCCCACGAATGGCAGGCCCTGCAGTTCTAGCGGCAGAGGCTGCGTCGGGGCATGGCTGTGCAGGGCTGCCGCCAACTGTGAAAACAGCGCCTCCTCTCGGAATACGGAGGGTGCCAGTCGGCGGCCGGGCATCGAGTCGCTGAGGGTATGGCGTGGCAATGCGCTCAGTATGTCATGGCGGGCGCCGAGCCCGGGCGGGTGTGCGGCGGCTCGCAATCCGCTGTCCAGCATGACGAGCCCGGGAAGATCGGCCAGACGTCGCAGCAACAGGCTGCTGTCTTCGGAATAGGGTAGTGTACGAACGAAGTAGTCGCTCAAGGCAGCAATTCAACCCGCAAGGCCAATGCTGCAGAGCGTGCCGTGCTGGTGAGCTGGGCGTCTGGCAGGGGAACCTGTGGCGCGTCATCGAGAATGACGTACCAACCGTTGAACCCGATCTCCAGTGCCGTATTGACGACCTCGGTGCGGCGACTGCCATCCAGAGCCATCGTCTCGCGTGTCGCGGCAATCGTCAGAGCGATGCGCTCACCGCGCACCTCGGCGCTGACACTCAGGCTCTGCCCATCACGCTGACTGTCCTGCTGCAGCATGATGCCATGGGGGCCGAAGATCGGGCTGATCTGAGCTGTGGCGATGCTGCGGCTGAAGTAGGCATGTTCGCCCTCAGTCAGGACAATGCTCTGCAGCGGATGGTCAACTTCCGGCGCGGTCTGCACAGTGGTGAATGTGCTGGTATCTCCGGGACTCTGCGTCACCGGGCTGCCATAGGCAAAGTCCACGCTCAGGCGCAGCTGCCGTCGCGGCACGTCCAGCGTGTCGATCAGCGCCTGGATCTGCTCCAGATTGGCACGCGAGGTGCTGATGATCAGGTTGTTGTCGATCTGACTGATGGCACCGCGCTGGTCCAGCACCGGTGTGATGGCCGCGCGGATGGCGTCGGGTTCGCGATGCTGCAGACGCACGATCTCGACAATGGCCTGTTGCCCATTGGCGGGAGCCTGGGCCAGGCTCAAGGGGCAGGCAAGCAGTGCGCTGAACGCCAATGCGGCCAGGACAGAGCGGTGCAGAAACAGGCGCGTATCAGTCATCTTGCGGGTCTCGTGGCAGAAAGAACGGCGGCTCAGTCGTCGCTTTCTTCGTCATCGGCCAGGTACAGGCAGCCATGGTTGTACAGATCAGTCATCAACCGGGCACCCTCGGTGCTTGCAAGGAACGCGTCCAGCCAGTCCACTGCTTCGGTGAACGGGTCGCACAGTTGTGGCAGAAGCGCGCCCAGTGCCTTGGAGCATGGCAGCAAATGCCCGTCGGCGTAAAGGTCCGCCCCGTCATCATGATCCGTGAAAGCCAGGCGCGCCGCGGGATTGCGCAGCAACACTTCGCCGTCATCCAGGTATTGCAGCAGTGTCTGCACTGACAGAGGCTCTGCGCTGGCATTGCTCAGCTCGGGATATTTCGGGCTGGTCATGTAACGGCCAAACCAGCGTCCGGCGCGGCGCTTGTCCAGCAGCTGCGTGTGAATCAGGCCGAGGATCTGCTCCGCCACACTGGCGCGCAGCTCGCCGGGCCGTGCTGGCACTTCTGGATCGCTGTCGAAGTAGCGCAGGTCGGGTGGCAGGTCCTGCACCAGTGCCGCGCTGAAATCGTCGAGAATTTCGGCGACGGAGGGCGTCCGGAAGCCGATCGAATAGGTGACGCTGTCGCCTATGGCAATGCCGTAGTGGGCCAGATTGGGCGGCAGGTAGAGAATGTCGCCCGGCTCCACGATCCAGTTTTCCTGCGGATCGAAGTGCTTCAGCAGCCGCAGGTCGGTATCGGGCAACAGAGGGCTCTGGCTGTCCACCGCCCCGCCAAGCTGCCAGCGCTTGCGCCCCAGGCCCTGAATCAGAAATACATCGTAATAGTCAAAATGCGGGCCTACGCCGCCACCATCGCTGGCGACACTGATCATGACGTCGTCTATGCGCCAGCGGGGAATGAAGTCGAATTCCCGCAGCATGCCGCGCACGCCTTCATGCCACTGATCCACTGCCTGCACCAGCAGGCTCCAGTGAGTGGGGGGCAGGGCACTGAAATCCTTCTCCGTAAACGGGCCATTGCGCACTTTCCAGCCGGTACGGGCAGCATCGCTCTGCACCAGCCGTGATTCGACAATGGACTCGCAGGCCAGGCCAGCCAGTTCGTCCGGAGAGATCGGGTCGCTGAAGCTGCCCGAGCCGCGGATCAGCAGGGGCTTCTTCTGCCAGTAGTCCCGCAGGAACAGCGCGCGGTCAAACGTCTCGGGCAGCAACCAGGGTGTCATACCTTGCGCGCCTGCTCCACGGCATTGCCGATGTAGTTCTCCGGGCGCAAGGCCCGCAGCAGCGCTTTGCCTTCCTCTGGGATGTCCAGTGCCTCAACAAAGTCAGCCAGTGCTTCCTGAGTCATTCGCTGGCCGCGTGTCAGAGCCTTCAGCTTTTCGTAGGGCTGGTCGACGTTGAAACGACGCATGACGGTCTGGATCGGTTCAGCCAGTACTTCCCAGCTGGCATCCAGGTCTGCAAGCAGGGCCGGGGGATTGACCGAGAGCTTGCTCAGCCCCTTCAGCGTGGCGTGATAAGCGATGACGCTGTGGGCTAAGCCCACGCCGATATTGCGCAACACAGTGGAATCCGTGAGGTCACGCTGCCAGCGCGAGATCGGCAGTTTTTCCGCCATGTGCTGCATGACGGCATTGGCGATGCCCAGGTTGCCCTCGGAGTTCTCAAAGTCGATGGGATTGACCTTGTGTGGCATGGTGGAAGAGCCCACTTCGCCGGCAATGGTGCGCTGCTTGAAGTAGCCCAGCGAGATATAGCCCCAGATGTCGCGGTCCAGATCGATCAGGATGGTGTTGAAGCGGCAGACGGCGGCAAACAGTTCCGCGATGTAATCGTGGGGTTCAATTTGCGTGGTGTACGGGTTCCAGCGCAGTCCGAGTGACTCCACGAAACTGCAGGCATTGCTCTGCCAGTCCACATCGGGATAGGCCGACAGGTGCGCGTTGTAGTTGCCGAC
>CAISYX010000115.1 GCA_903889815.1 uncultured Gammaproteobacteria bacterium | reverse complement strand
TGAAATCACGCAAAAGGGGCGTGACAAGGTCAAGGAAGACGTCGAGGAAATGCATGTCCTGTTCAAGTCCTGGGTCAAGGATCATCGCCCGTCAGTCGATATAGACAATATCGCCACCGGAGAAACCTGGGTGGGCATGCAGGCCTTGGATAAATCCATGATCGACGAGATCATGACCAGTGATGAGTGCATTGTGAACGCTTGCGAAAATGCCGATGTGTACGAGGTACGCTTCGAGATTCGCAGAACTCTGGGTGACAAGATCGGCGCCGCCATCCACAAGACTGTCGACCGGACGGTGCTGGCATTGATCAAGCGCGCTCGCGAGAGCACTTTTTACTCCTGAGCTACAATCAAGGCGCTGCATGATCGACGAAACCCTGGAATTCAAAGCCTTCGAAGTGAGCGAAATTGCAGGCGATGATGCACCTGCATTCTCGGGACGTTTGGTGCAACGCTCGGTGCGTGAACTGCCGAAGGGCGACGTTCTGGTCAGGGTCTCCTGGTCTTCTCTCAACTACAAGGACGCGCTTTCAGCCAATGGCAACAGGGGAGTGACGCGCACTTACCCGCATACCCCCGGAATTGATGCGTCCGGCATAGTTGCGTGTTCAGAGGATTCGGCTTTTCAGCCCGGAGATCATGTGCTCGTGACGGGTTACGATCTGGGCATGAATACTTCTGGGGGTTTTTCCCAATACATTCGGATTCCTTCCCACTGGCTGGTTCGCCTGCCCGAGGCCATGTCTCTCAGGCACAGCATGGTGCTTGGCACGGCAGGGCTTACGGCAGCGCTATGCGTTGAAAAACTGCTCAACAATGGACTGCGGCCGGAGCAGGGGGATGTCCTGGTGACAGGCGCTACGGGGGGCGTAGGCTCGATTGCGGTGGCGCTCCTCAGTCAACTGGGATTCTGCGTGACTGCCTGCACCGGAAAGCCGCAGCAGGCAGCCTATCTGTCATTGCTTGGCGCGCGTGCAATTGTCTCCAGGGCAGAACTCGTGGATTCCAGTACCCGGCCATTGCTCAAGGAGCGCTGGGCCGCCGCTGTCGACGTAGCAGGGGGCGATCTGCTCTGGAATATCCTGCGCAGCCTGCAATACGGTGGGAGTGTCGCAGCGTGTGGTCTGGCAGGCTCGCCAGCTCTGCAGGCTTCTGTTTTCCCTTTCATCCTCCGCCATGTGAATTTGCTTGGTGTTGATTCGGTGACCACGAATCACGAGCATCGTTGCAGCCTGTGGCAGAAGCTAGCCAGCGAATGGCGGATCACCCAGCTTGAATCAATATCAAAAACTATTAATTTCAGTCAGTTGGATTATGAACTTAAAGTTATGCTGGAGGGAGGTGCGGTAGGCCGGCGTGTATTGGACGTCAATGCTTGAAGGGCATTGATGTCCATTTGCTATCCGCCGCGGCGACGGAACAGAGGTATTGGCTTGTCAACACTGGCCTGATATCCATCCTTGAAGTCTTCAAAGCGCAATGTGGCGATTTCAAGATTCTGGTCAGGGCGCATGGCGAATGCATTGAAACCGCAGCGGGACATGTAGAACAGCTGATCGCACAAGACATCGCCTATTGCCCGCAATTCACCTTTGTAACCCAGGTTCTCGCGGAGTTCACGGGCAGAGGAGTAGGCGCGGCCATCCGAGAATATCGGAAACTCGAGTGCGATTACTTCCAGGGAAGGTAAATCCTCGGCGATCGATTGTGGCAACTCATGGCTTTGCAGCCACACGCCAGTGCGTCCCTTGCGCGTGGAGACAGCTTCGCGCTGTGACAGCCACACCTGCAACGGAACAATCACGTTCTGGCCATCCAGAGCCTCAAGGAAGTTCCGCTCAATTGCATCTCTTACGAGAAGCCACTGATCCTCTACGACCGCGCGATCCTTAATCAGCTTTGCCATAGATATCCTCCTTGAACGGGGTCATGCCGATGCGTCGGTAGGTGTCCACGAAACGCTCATCAGCGAGTTTGTGGCGCTCGAAAACACCAATCAGCTTGTCCATCACCTCTGGAACATCCTCTTGGGCGAAAGAAGGCCCGATGATATCGCCCAGTGCCGTTGTGTTTTCGGCGCTTCCGCCCAGGGATATTTGGTAAAACTCGGCGCCTTTCTTGTCCACGCCCAAGATGCCGATATTGCCGACGTGATGGTGACCGCAGGCATTCATGCAGCCTGAGATATTGACGCTGAGTTTGCCGATCTGTCGCAGACGCTCTGCATCATCAAAGCGCCGCTGGATTGCCTCGGCTATCGGAATTGATTTGGCATTGGCCAGCGAGCAGAAGTCGCCGCCGGGGCAGCAAATGATGTCTGTCAGCAGGCCAAGATTGGGAGCGTGCAAGTCTTGCGACTTCAATTCGCGCCAGAGGGAGTGGAGCGCATCCTTCTCGACGTCCGCCAGAATCAGATTCTGCTCGTGGCTGACACGCAGTTCACCGAAACTGTAGCGCTCGGCCAGATCGGCTACGAAATTCATTTGTGCGCTCGTCAGATCACCAGGCGCGACGCCGGTTTTCTTGAGGCAAATAGTGACTATTCCATAGCCGGGCTTCTTGTGGACACTGACGTTTTGCTCGTACCAGTTGGAGAACAGCACATCGGTATTCAGTGCTTTTTCCAGCGCGGGGCTTTGGGGCCCGAAGTGTTTGTATGCTGGATCGTGGAAAAAGCGTTTGCAGCGTTGAAATTCCGAGTCCGTCAATGTCAGTGGACCGTCTTTGAGCTTGCGCCATTCCTTTTCCACTTTCTCACGGAAGTTGTCGACGCCTGTCTCTTTAACGAGAATCTTGATGCGTGCCTTGTACTTGTTGTCGCGTCGTCCCTCCCGGTTGTACACGCGCAGGATGGCGTCGAGGTAACTCAACAAGTGTTGCTTTGGCAGAAACGCACGAATTTCCTTGCCAATCACTGGGGTCCGTCCAAGTCCACCACCCGCCAGTACTCGGAATCCTGTTTCACCTTCATCGTTGCGAACGATGAACAGGCCGATGTCGTGCACTTGCGTTGCAGCCTGATCGTCTTGGGTGCCACACACTGCAATCTTGAACTTGCGCGGCAGATAGGCAAATTCCGGATGGAAAGTGGACCACTGGCGGATGATTTCGCAGTATGGACGGCTGTCCTCTATTTCGTTCGCAGCGCTGCCCGCGAACTGGTCCGTCGTTGTGTTGCGAATGCAGTTGCCGCTAGTCTGGATGGCATGCATCTCAACTTCGGCCAGATGCGCAAGAATATCGGGGACGTCAGCAATGGCAGGCCAATTGAATTGAATGTTCTGCCGTGTTGTGAAGTGCCCATAGCCCTTGTCAAAATGATCGGCAATATAGGCAAGTTTGCGCAGTTGCTTGCTGGACAACATGCCATAGGGAATGGCGATTCGCAGCATCGGTGCAAGGCGCTGAACATACAAGCCGTTCTGCAGTCGCAGGGGCAGGAACTCTGCGGGCGCCAGTTCGCCGCTCAGGAATCGCGCTGTCTGGTCGCGAAACTGGGCAATGCGATCGGCAAGCATCTGGTGGTCGTATTCGTCGTATTGATACATGATTCAGGGGTGTTGTGCTTCCTAGGTTCATTGGAATTAAGTTCCGGCCCGAAAAAATGCGGCCGGCAATTGTAATGAATGACCGGAGCAAGTGCCAGTTCATGCCGTCGCTCGAACTGGCTGTCCGGCGTCAGAAAATCCGGACTTGCGCGATTTTTCACTTGCTTAAGAAAGTTGAGACATTAGAATGCCGCAGTGCTTCTATCATCAGTCCCCAACTCTCAGGAAGATCCGACCATGAGCCATCACGACGTCAGCGAATCCCCCGAAATTGATCAGCAGGAAATGGATGCCAACAGCAGCGCCGATGCACTGGCCATGCTCTCACTGGTACTTATCATTGTGACAATGGCTGTGTTTTTCGCCAGCCGTTGAGCTTTCCGCTGCTGGCTAGCCCTGATCTGAGTTGCCTTGTCAGGGCTGCCGGCTGCAAACGCTGCATCATGGCAATATCAGATTAACGACCGTTGCCACTGTAACGACGAAAAGTATGGTGAACACAAGGGCAGCGATTACAAAACCCTTGATGCTGCCGCTCGCAAAATCCCGCTCTTTGTTTTTCTTGCTCTGCACGCCGAAACTCGCTTGCATCACGCTCAGCATCATCCTCCAGAACGGCACCTTCTCCGCTTCTTTCGCTAGTTCTTGATTGTCTGATTCTTGCATTGTGAGTCCTGTATAGCCTTGAAGCGCCGTTGCCGGCAGATGTCAAACCAGATTCGGGCCGAGAAGTCGCGACACTTCCTCAATTCCCAGACCCTTGCGTTCGGCAAGTGAATGCACCTGATCATCATTGATCTTGCCAACCGAGAAGTAGCGTGACTCGGGGTTCGCAAAATAGAAGCCGCTGACACTGGCCGCTGGCGTCATTGCAAAACTTTCCGTCAACGCCATGTCGATACGGCCATCAACGCCAAGCAATTCGAAAAGGGCTACTTTGTCAGAGTGTTCTGGACACGCGGGATAGCCCGGTGCCGGCCTGATTCCTTGGTACTTTTCCTCTATCAGCTCCTCTGCGCTTAACGATTCATTCGAGGCATACGGCCAGAATTCGCGACGCACTCGCTGATGCAGTCTTTCCGCGAAGGCTTCTGCAAGACGATCAGCCAAGGCCTTTACCATCAGCGCATTGTAATCATTGTTTTCGCGCTCAAACTGCTTGGCAAGCTCATCAGCGCCGATCCCTGTAGTCACTGCAAATCCGCCAACATAGTCGGTGATTGCACTCTCTTCTGGTGCGACAAAATCAGCAAGAGAGAGATTGGGTATTCCGGGCGCTTTGCCTGCCTGCTGGCGCAGGAAGTTGAAACAAGCCAGTTCGGCCTGCCGGGAATCATCCGCAAACAAGACAACATCATTGAGATTTCGCTGGGCAGCAGGCCAGAACCCCACGACTGCCTGCGCCTTTAGCAACCTGCCATCGATAATCTGGTGCAACATGGCCTGTGCGTCCTTGAACAGATCTCTGGCGGCTTCGCCTACAACACCGTCCTGCAGAATTGCGGGATATTTGCCAGCGAGGCTCCACGTAATAAAGAACGGGGTCCAGTCAATATAGGGTACAAGGTCCTCCAACGGATAATCATCGAACACCCTGGTACCCAGGAACGCTGGCGCCACAGGCCGGTAACGGCTCCAGTCCGGTTGCAGCGCGTTGGCCGTGGCGGATTCAAAACTGATGAGACTCTTGCGCTGATCTCGATTGGCATTGCGTTCCCGCACGGCATCGTATTCTGCGCGAATCTGTCGTTTGAACTCAGCCTGGCCATCCTCACTCAGCAGGCTGCTGACGACCGTCACGCTCCTTGAGGCATCCGGCACATACACAGTGGCGTTGTTGAGATAGTTCTGCTCGATCTTCACTGCTGTATGGGCTTTGGATGTTGTAGCGCCACCGATGAGCAATGGAATCGTGAATCCAAGGCGCTGCATCTCCTTGGCAACATGCACCATTTCGTCAAGAGAAGGCGTTATAAGCCCGCTTAACCCGATGATGTCGACATTCTCGTCGATAGCGGACTGCAGAATTCTCTCGCAAGACACCATGACGCCAAGGTCGATGATGTCGTAGTTGTTGCAGCCCAGGACGACTCCGACGATATTCTTGCCAATATCGTGTACGTCGCCCTTGACAGTCGCCAGCAGGATCTTTCCCTTGGCTTTGACAACCTGACCCTTCTTGCTCTCTTCGATGTAGGGCAACAGATAAGCGACGGCCTGCTTCATGACACGGGCACTCTTGACCACCTGCGGCAGAAACATCTTGCCGCTGCCAAAGAGGTCCCCAACGACATTCATGCCATCCATGAGCGGACCCTCGATGACTTGAATTGGCTCCTCAAACTGTTGCCTTGCCTCCTCGGTATCCTGCTCTATATAACGCGTAATGCCCTTCACCAGTGCGTGCGCTATCCTTGCGCGCACATCCTGGTCTCGCCACTGCACGTCCTCATGACTCTCCAGACTGGATTCACCGCTGAATCTGCCAGCGATCTCCATCAATCTGTCTGTTCCGTCTGGGCGTCTGTTCAGGATGATATCCTCGACCCGCTCCTTAAGATCGGCGGGTATACCGTCATACACGGCCAGCTGGCCTGCGTTGACGATGCCCATGCTGAGTCCGGCCCTGATGGCGTGGTACAGGAATACAGAGTGGATAGCTTCGCGCACCGGTTCATTGCCCCGGAACGAGAAGGAAACATTGCTGACACCTCCGGAAATCAGGGCGTGCGGCAGTTCGCGCTTGATGTATTCGCAGCTCTGTATGAAGTCCACTGCGTAGTTGTTGTGCTCTTCGATACCTGTGGCGACGGCGAAGATGTTCGGGTCGAAGATGATGTCCTGAGGCGCAAAGCCGACGGTATTGACCAGAAGATCATAGCTGCGCTTGCAAATGGCGCACTTGCGCGCAAACGTGTCAGCCTGTCCGGTTTCGTCGAAAGCCATCACCACCACAGCAGCGCCGTACTGCATGCACAGCCTCGCCTTGGCAATGAAGTCTGCTTCGCCTTCCTTGAGACTGATGGAATTGACGATTCCCTTGCCCTGAATGCATTTGAGGCCAGTCTCCAGAATCTCCCACTTCGAGGAGTCGATCATGATCGGAACGCGGCTGATATCCGGTTCGGATGCGATCAGTCGAAGAAAACGTGACATCGCGGCATTGGAGTCCAACATGCCTTCATCCATGTTGATATCAATTATCTGAGCACCTGCCTCCACTTGCTGCAGCGCCACCTCGAGTGCCGTATTGAAATCGCCTTCGCGGATCAGCCGGGCGAAGCGCTTCGAGCCTGTGATATTGGTGCGTTCCCCGACGTTCACGAACAATGAGTTTGCATTGATAGTGAAGGCCTCAAGTCCGCTCAGACGACAGGCTGGCGCAATTGCTGGAATGGTCCGCGGTTGATAACGCTCGACCGCTTCGGCGACAGCACGAATATGCAATGGCGTAGTCCCGCAACAACCGCCTACGATATTGAGGAAGCCGCTGCTGGCAAATTCCTCGATGATGTCTGCCATCTCTCTGGCACTCTGGTCATATTCACCAAACGCATTGGGCAAGCCCGCATTCGGATGGGCTGACACATGTGTTCCGGCCAGGCGCGAGATCTCTTCAATGTGGGGACGCAGTTGCGCTGCTCCCAAGGCACAGTTGAAACCAATTGAAATGGGCTTTGCATGGGCCACCGAATTCCAGAAAGCTTCGACCGTTTGGCCGGAAAGCGTGCGTCCGCTGGCGTCAGTGATCGTGCCAGAAATCATGATGGGCAACTTGCGATTGCTGCGCTGAAAATACTCCTGAATCGCAAAGATGGCAGCCTTGGCGTTCAGGGTATCGAAAATGGTTTCAACAAGCAGAATATCCGCGCCACCCTTGTCCAAGGCTTCAGCGCACACCAGGTAGTTTTCAACCAGCTCCTCAAAAGTGACATTCCGAAAGGCAGGGTCATTCACATCAGGCGAGATTGACGCTGTGCGGCTGGTCGGGCCGATGACGCCTGCAACAAAACGCGGCTTGTCTGGTGTCTGCCTTTCCACTTCATCACAGATGCCTCTGGCAAGGCGCGCAGCTTCGTAATTCAGCTCATAGGCAAGTGCCTGCAAGTGGTAATCCGCTTGTGATACCGCCGTGGAATTGAAGGTATTGGTTTCAATGATGTCGGCGCCGGCAAGCAGATATTCCCGATGGATCTGGCCAATCACATCGGGGCGCGTCAACGTCAGCAGGTCATTGTTGCCGGCAAGAAACTGCTCGCAATCCGCGAAGCGCTCACCGCAAAAGTCTGCTTCGGTCAGTTTGTGGGCCTGGATCATGGTGCCCATGGCGCCATCCAGTACCAGAATCCGACGTTGCAAGGCGTTAAGAAGGCGCTGTTCGGGAAGTACGTTTGGCATCATGAGCTCTCATGTTTCGATCGAAATGAAGTCGGCGATCGGGCAGTTGCATTAGAAAAGGCGCGCAGTTTATCAGAAGTCATCCAGTGCAGCATGTTGCGGTCGGAGCATTCTAGCGCGCAGGCACACGTAATACCCAAGCAATTTAGTCGGCTATTTATATTGCTGCAAACTTAGCGTAAACTCGCGCCAAATTTGAATCGATCAAGCAGGATACTCCATGATCAAAATCACTGAATCTGCACAGGAATACTTGTCCGAACTACTGCGCAAACAGGACTGTGAAGGAATAGCAGTTCGTGTCTTCATTCTCGATGCGGGCACTCCAAAGGCAGAGACCTGCATTTCATTCTGCCGTCCAGGTGAAAATCAGGAGACCGATGAGCTGCGGACCTACAGTGAATTCAACACCTACATAGAACAGCGCAGCATTCCGTATCTCAAAGACGCCGTTGTGGACTACTCCAAAGATGCGATGGGCGGACAGTTAACCATCAAAGCGCCTAATTCCCGGCTTCCGCAAATTCAGGATGACAGCCCTCTTGAGGACCGCGTCAATTACGTCCTGTACAACGAAATCAACCCCTCACTTGCAGCGCATGGTGGCGTAGTGACTTTGGAAGAAATCTTTGAAAGCTCTGTCGCAGTGCTCAAGTTTGGCGGAGGATG
>CAISYX010000114.1 GCA_903889815.1 uncultured Gammaproteobacteria bacterium | reverse complement strand
TGCCGGCCACGTCGCCCGAGAGTGATGCGCTGTCGAAAGACCTGAAAAAGCGCGGCTTCAAGTTTGTGGGCTCCACCATCTGCTACGCCCATATGCAGGCCACCGGCATGGTCAACGACCATGTGCAGAGCTGCTTCCGCTACAGTGCTCTCACATTGATCGTGTAACTCGACACCACAATCAGCACCAGGTTGAATATCAGAACCGCCATGTGCACCCGGCGATTGCGCGTGAGAAACAGAGGGATGAATGACAGGGCGAGCAGGCCCGGACCAGCCACGCGCGTGAGCCAGGTGTCGCGGAAATCGGGCAACAGCGAATCTGCCAGCGCAGAGAGAACGAAAAACACCAGCGCCAGCGGAAAGAACCAGTCCTTGATGCGGAAGTAGTGCTCCTCAAGGTCCATGGGCTGCCCTTCGCGCAGCTCGGGGGTGAGCACGAAGCTGAGCAGCACCAGCACAATGGGGGCGCTGAGCCCGAGCAACATCTGGCCGACGGAACGCAGATCCACGCCAGTCTGATACTCCCAGAAGCCCAGATAGTGGAAAGTCACAACAACCAGCAGCCAGAATGACCAGCCCAGCACAAACACCGGGCGCTGCACATGCTGCCAGCTGCGGATCAGACGCCCCCAGCCCATCATCAGTTCGGCCAGCGAGAACGCGACGACCACCGAGACGAACATCATGATGAATTCAAATTTCGACATGGGAGAGGATCTGCCAGCGCCGGATCAGTCGTGCTGTACCTGCGCAAGGAAGTCGCGCAGTGACTCACGGTTGAGATCGGCAGCACGCTTCTCGAAAACGATCTTGTTCAGCGTGTCCAACAGGGCGTCGCGGAAATTGTCCTTTTGCAGGTAGGCGCACACGCCCCCGTCCGCCGTAACCAGCGCGCGCTTCTTGAGGTCTTCACGATGATCTTCCGTCACCATGATCACAGGGGTTTGCTGCCGCAGGGGGCTGCGCCTCTCCGCCTCTCTGAGGTGGTACAGGAACTGGTCGCGGGGCTTCTTGTAGTTGTTCCAGCCAGTGATGACACAGGAGAGCTTGTTGGTCAGCAGACCAAAGCAGCGGTCGTACTGCTGCACCGCGTCCATGGCATTGGCTTCGTTGTAGGTGTTGATGCTCGTGTACTGCCCCGTCGCGCCGATCTCGGCAGCAATCTCGTCGACCAGTTTGTTGTCGAGATCGAAAATCAGGATTACGGGTTTGAAACTCATGCTGAGACCTCTTGTTGTTCTTCACTGCTGCGCTCAGCGCAGCAGTTGTCCGCCATCCACGTCGACGGTAGTGCCGGTAGCATAGCCATTCTGCATCAGGTAAAGCAACGCGCCGGCGACTTCCTCCGGGCGCCCCACGCGCTCGACCAGCTGTCCCTTCACCATGGCCGCCACACGCTCGGCACGGGCATCGCCCATCCAGTCAAACAGTGCTGTGTCGATGATGCCCGGGGATACGACATTGACACGGATCGGCGCCATCTCGGAGGCAAGGCAACGCACCAGGGTCTCGACAGAGGCTCCGACACAGCTGAGAGCCGAACTGTTGGCTTTGATCTTGCGCGCCGGAGCGCCGCTGACCAGGGTAATGGAACCCGTCTTTGCCATGAAGGGAGCACCAGTGCGCACTACTTTCGCGTAGCCCCAGAGCTTGCCGAACGCGTCCTTGAACTGGTCTTCCGTCTGCTCGAGAAAGGGCTTGAGCGTGCGGGAGCCGCCCGTGGCGGCCGAGACCAGGTGGTCGATCACGCCCACTTCGGCAAACAAGGCCTTCAGCGCGGCTTCGTCATGAGTGTCCACGCTGACCACCTTGATACGCCCTGCTCCTGCGGCAACAGCCTTCTCAATATGCGCGGCCGAGCGGCCGGCGGCCCAGACATTGGCGCCCAGTTGACTCGCGCCAAGCGCTGTCGCCAGGCCGATGCCCGACGTTCCTCCGATTACAACCACGTTCATGCCCTGCAATGCCCCTGTTGCCATGTCAGTCTCCCGATGAATTCCGCAAGTGACGTCGCGCACCGCACCACGTCTTTGATGGCGGGCGATGGTAGCACAGAATGTTCGGACGGCTTTTTTTCGGCAGCGTTGGCGCCCGTCATTTTCACCGCACAGGCTTTACCCTCGCTGCCGAAGCTGGCATGGTAGGCACGCATTCGCGAATACAGGAGAAGCACATGCGCAAGATCATTCTGGCTGTTGGATTCGGCGCGACTCTCAGTGCCTGCGGCACCTGGGTCAACCTGACGGCGGCTGGCCGCCTGGTCACCGTCGCCACACCAACGGAAGTGGCAAGCTGCCGACGTATTGGCTCCAGCACGGCCAATGCACTGAGCGAGATCGCCTTCGTGGAGCGCGGTTCTTCGGCATTGCAGGCTGA
>CAISYX010000113.1 GCA_903889815.1 uncultured Gammaproteobacteria bacterium | reverse complement strand
GATCGGGTCGACTCACGAGGAACTCGTCCGGCAGTGCGCCCACCCAGCGGAGAAACGTCTTTCCCGCCCCGCTCCGCATCATCGGCAGGTGATGCTCGTAAAGGAGATCTGCGACGAGCGCCGCGTGCCCATGCCCACTCTGCTGTCAGAAAGCGGCAGGGCATTGACCGCCCATCACTCCATGCTGGTGATGCCGGTGATCGGCGTGCACCGGCCTGACGCGCCATCCCTTGGAGAGATGCCCGAGGACGTGCCGCAGGTGGTCAGGCGCATGCAGGCAGCACACAAGGAGGCCTGTGCTGTGCACACCCGCGGCCTGCTGACCGAGGTCATCCACGACGCTCAGGAAGCCCGGCTCGAAGCGGAGCAACTGGCCCGGCTGGGGTATCTGAACATCGAACATCTGGCCTTCGCCGAGAGCCTCTACTGGAAGACTGCCCGCGAAGTGCTGCAACGCTTCACCGCGCTGGACGTCGAGCCGCGGCCCGCCGAGCAGCTGGAGCTGGAGACGCAGCTCACCGATCTGTACCTGTGCGACTTCTCGGTGTTCCAGTCCATTCTCGACCACTGGGCCATCGGTCAGGTGTTCCCGGTCATGCCGCTGGACCGGCTGGATGAAGAGCCCGTGCGGCGCGGCCAGATTGTCGATCTGACCTGCGACTCCGACGGCAAGATTGCGCAGTACGTCAGCGCCAATGCCAACAAGAGCTGGCTGCCGCTGCACGACTACCGGCAGGGCGAGCCCTATTATCTGGGTGTGTTTCTGGTGGGCGCGTATCAGGAGATTCTGGGCGACGCGCACAATCTGCTGGGCCGCGTGGGCGAGGCCCATGTGTACGCCAGCGCCGACGAGCCGGGCAACTTCTGGATTGAAGAAACCATCAAGGCCATCAGCATCAAGGACATGCTGTCCACCGTGCAGTATTTCCCCAGCGATCTGGACCGCCGCATGACCGAGCTGATCCGCCGCAAGATCGAGACCGGCATGGTGAAACCCGCCGAGGGCATGCGTATTCTGAACAACTACACCAAACGCCTGGAAGACTCGACCTACTGCGACACTGACATCGTGCGCTGAGGTGCACGACCCCGGAGGCTCCATCATGCTGTACGGTGCAGGCAAGAATCAGGAGGCTCCGTGAACGGATTGCGAGAATGGCTGCGAACGCGCCTGGGGATCGGGGCCCGGCTGGTCGCTCGGGACGACGCACCGGCTGACCCGGAGCGCGACGCCACCAGCAAGCACTGGGGCGAACGTGCCAGGGCGCTGGAGACTGAGCAGCGGCCCACGGCGTGGACGGACTCGCCCCTGGTGAACCGGCTCTACATTCACCCCCTGGTGTCGGGCACCCCGGACACGGGCTGGCTGAGCTATGTGGCCCGCCAGCATTTTCCCAAGCCCGTCAGGCTGGCGCTGAGCCTTGGCTGTGGCGGCGGCGGGCTGGAGCGCCACGGCTTCGACCTGCAGATTGCGCGGGAATTCCACGGACTGGATGTGGCGCAGGACGCCATTGCGATGGCGAACGAGCTGGCCCGCCGCCCGCGCAAGCGTCGCATCCGCTATGAAGTGGCTGACCTCAACACCCTGGTGTTGCCCGAGAACCGCTTCGACACCGTGTTCGCGTCGCAGTCGGTGCACCACATCACTGCGCTGGAACACTACCTGGACCAGGTGCGCCGCACGCTGAAGCCCGGCGGCCTGTTCATCTTCAATGAATTTGTGGGCGCCACGCAGTTTCAGTGGCCCGATGCGCAACTGGCCCATGCCAATGCCATGCTGGCACGCATTCCGGAACACTACCGCGAGAGCATTCGCGGCCACGGCTTGAAGACGCACATCGAACGCCCCACGCTGGAATTGATGAATCAGATCGACCCCACCGAAGCCATCCGCTCGGCCGACATTCTGACCGAGGTGGATGCGCGGTTTGAACTGGTGGAGGCGCGGGACTTCGGCGGCACGCTGCT
>CAISYX010000112.1 GCA_903889815.1 uncultured Gammaproteobacteria bacterium | reverse complement strand
GTCCTCTTCACCAACGTCACTGGAATCTGCCAATGGCAACATCGGCGATGGCAAGAACTACGGCATGAACATGAGTGCCAGCATCCGCATGCGCATGATCAACATGCCCAATCTGTTGCTGACAACGCAGTTCAATGTGCAGGACTCCAACGTGACAGACCCGTTCCTGGGCTTCGACCGGCGCTTTGCCCTCAATGACCGCGGGCGTCTGACACTGGGATTCCGTCACGACATTCCCAGCCTGCGCATGAACTATGGCCTGACCTGGAACAATCGCTTTGATGGCGGCCGCAAGCGTTATGACATCGACGATATCGAACAGACTGCCGGAGACCCCAATGTCCAGGCCTTCGTGGAGTGGGTAGCCTTCGGCGACATTACCTTCCGTTTCGATGCCCGCAACATTACCGACAATCTGCAGTGTCGCGAGCGTCATCGCTATCTAGGCCCGATCACCAGCGGTATCATCGAAGAGTATGAAGATCAGTGTGGCGGCGCCGGCCGCACACTGGCACTGCGGGTCAACGGCACGTTCTGATCCGCCTGGTGTCCGCACATCCCGTGCTGACACCGGACTCGTGCTGTCGGGAACTGGATGCAAGCGCACTACGAATCTGCCTTGAACTGGCTTGAGCATTATCCTCAGCTTAATACGCTGCTGGGCGTTCTGCTGTTGCTGGTGGCGGCATGGCTGGCCAACTGGCTGGTCAAGCGCATTCTGGTGCGCGGCATCTACCGCGCCTTGCGTGCCTCCGTGATCGGCGAAGACAAGGCACTGATGGATTCGCGCATCATCGCGCGTCTTGCCAATATCGTTCCCGCGTTCATTGTTTACGTCGGCATCGGGCTTGTGCCCGATCTGCCCGAAGCTGTGGTCAGCACCGTACGGAATGTCTGCAGTGCCATCATCGTGCTGGTGCTCGCGCTGGCCATCGGCGGCTCTCTCAATCTGGTCAATACCCTTTACGCGCGCCGCGAGGATGCCCTCAGGCGCCCTGTGAAGGGCTATGTGCAGGTCGTGCAGATTGTCGTCTATCTGCTGGCAGCCATTCTGATGGTGGCGGCGCTGATCGACCGCTCTCCGCTGATTCTGCTGTCCGGCCTCGGCGCCATGGCGGCGGTGCTGATTCTGATTTTTCAGGACACTTTGCTCTCGCTGGTGGCAAGCGTGCAGATTTCCTCGAGCGACATCGTACGGGTGGGCGACTGGGTGGAGATGCCTCAGCTGAATGCGGACGGCGATGTGATCGACATTGCCCTGCATACCGTCAAGATCCAGAACTTCGACAAGACCATCACCACCGTTCCCACCAAGCGCTTTATTTCCGATCCTTTCAAGAACTGGCGCGGCATGCGTGAGTCAGGCGGCAGACGCATCATGCGGCACATGCTGCTCGATCAGCACAGCCTGCACTTTCTCAGCGCTGAAGAAGTTCAAAGTCTGCGGCGCTTTCGCCTGCTGGGGGAGTATCTCGAGCAGAAGGAAGTCGAGATTCGCGAGTGGAACAAAGCGCTGGAAGCACAAGGCAATGACCCAGTGAACTCCCGACGCATCACCAACATCGGCACGTTTCGCGCCTACGTGGAGCGCTATCTGCGCACGCACAAAGGGATTCATCAGGACATGCCCCTCGTGGTGCGCCAGCTGACACCCACTTCGGATGGGCTTCCTCTGGAAATTTACTGCTTCACCAACACAGTGGTGTGGGTGGACTATGAGGGCATTCAGGCAGATATCTTCGACCACTTGCTGGCCATCCTGCCGGAGTTCGGATTGCGTGTGTTCCAGCACCCCAGTGGCGCGGACATGCGCGAGCGAAGTCAGGGCTGAGTCAGAATCGCGTCCAGCAGCGCCAGCCCGAAGTCATCAAGAAGCGCTTCTGAGCAGGTCTGTTCTTCGCCTTTGTAACGCAACAGCGTGCCGAAGGGCGGTACGTGCACGAAAAGCACCCGCAGATTTCCCGATTGCGCTTCCCTGAATTCCTCCAGCGTGTACAGCAACTCCTCGCACAGGTATGCCCCGGCGTCGACCGACAGACGAATGGGGATGCCTTGCGCGGCCAGGGCCTCACACACAGCCCCGCTGGCAAACGAGCTGAGACGCTCCTGCGGTCCAGACAGTGAATTGGGCTGGCCCTCCGGCAGTCGCCCGGCATTGTCGGCGCGTTCGCGACGGGTGTTGCGAGCACGGGTTTCGATCCGGAAGATACCGGCTTCCCCTTCGCCCATGCTGAGGATCAGATCTGGCACCTGTGTCTGCAGGCTGTTCGCGAGAGCCTCGCGAGGAGCGCCCCAGCAGACCGGAATTTCCAGTGCCCGCAGCGTATGACAGCGATACTGTCCGCGGCGGCACAGAGCGCGGGCAGCAACCCACGACGCGTTGACTGGGCGCCCGTCGAAGGGTGTGAAGCCGGTGATCAGAATGTCAGTCATGCAATCTCCTTGGCTGTCTCGGCATGCTTGCAAGCATCTTGGGCCTGAGTATGCTGGGCTGTAAAGTCAGACTTCAGGAGATGCCCGTGAACCCTACCCACGTATTGCATGCCATGGGCCAGCGCCTGTGGGTCGACAACATCACGCGCACGATGCTCGACAGCGGCACATTGCAGCACTATATCGACACCCTTCAGGTGACCGGCCTGACATCCAACCCCACCATCTTCGACATGGCCATTGGCAGCGATACGCAATATGACGCAGCCATCGCGCAAAAGGCGCGGCAAGGACTGAGCGGTGAAGCCCTGTTCGTTGAACTGGCGCTGGAAGATCTGTGCCGCGCCGCAGATATTCTCCTGCCGATGCATCGAGCGTCGGGGGGGCACGATGGCTGGGTGTCCATGGAAATTTCGCCGCTGCTGGCGCAGGACACCGCCGGCAGTCTGCAAGCCGCCAGACAGATTTTTGCTCTGGCCGGTCGCCCCAATCTGTTCGTGAAGATTCCTGGCACGCCCGAGAGTCTGCCCGCCATCGAAGCCGCCATCTTCGCCGGCATTCCCGTCAACGTCACCCTGCTGTTCTCCTGCGCCCAGTACCTGGCAGCGGCAGAGGCCTATATTCGTGGGGTCGAGCGTCGCCTGACCGCAGGACTGCCGCCAGCGGTGATGAGTGTCGCCTCAGTGTTTGTCTCGCGCTGGGATGTGGCGATAAAGGACAAAGTGCCAGGTGAGCTTCACAACCGGCTGGGGATAGCGGTGTGTGAAAAAACCTTGCAGGCCTCGCGAGAACTGCTGGCGTCAGAGCGCTGGCAACGGTTGGCAAGAGCCGGCGCTCTGCCGCAGCGCGTGTTGTGGGCCAGTACCGGCAGCAAGGATCCGCAGGCCAGCGATACACTGTACGTCGAGGCGCTGGCCGCTCCGGATACCATCAACACGCTGCCAGAGAAAACGCTGCTGGCCTTCGCTGATCATGGCAGGCCTGGCCATGTGATGCCGCTGCACGGGGCGCAGACTCAGGCGTTGCTGGATCGTTTCACGGGTGCAGGCATCGACATCGATGCGTTGGCCGGGCAGCTTCAGCGGGAAGGTGCAGAAGCCTTCGTGAAATCCTGGCGCGCATTGCTGCTGCGCATCGCCGGGAAGTGTCAGGCGATGGTGCCCTGATCAACCACTACGTCGCGCATCTTGCCTTCCACGTACAACCACTTGCCTTTCACCCGC
>CAISYX010000111.1 GCA_903889815.1 uncultured Gammaproteobacteria bacterium | reverse complement strand
TACTTGCCAGCATTTGCGCAGGATTCACATAGGTGGCCAGACCGGTAATCAGCATCAGCCACGCCTTCGGATTGATCCACTGAAACAGCGCCGCCTGCAGAAAACTCAGCGGCCTGACCTCTCCCGCCTCGCCCAGTGCAGCCACCCTCGGCTTCAGCAGTTGCACCGCCATGTAGAGCAGGAACCCGCTGCCAGCCAGCTTCAACACAACAATGCTGACTGGCCAGGTGCTGAACAGCTGCCCGAGCCCGAGGGCGATGGCCAGCAGCAGCACCTGACAGCCCGCGGTGATGCCCAGAATATGGGGCAGTGAACGTCGGAACCCGAAATTGGCTCCGGCAGTCAACAGCATCAGATTGTTGGGCCCGGGCGTGCCCACCATGGCGATGACGAAAAGGGCGACGGGGATCAGTTGTTCGAAAGACATGCAGGGCTCCTTGAATGGCGTCTATCCTGAAGGCACAATCGCGGGCAGTACAGAGTCACAATTTTGCAATTGTGGCAGTACAGATGAGCCCAGCCTGGAGCCCCGCCCATGATCTATCAGCAACTTGCCGAACGCCTGCACGCCCTGATCCGTGACCAGATCTACCCAGTGGGCAGCGCGCTGCCCGGCGTGCGTCGCCTCAGCGAGCAGCATGGCGTCAGTGTCTCGACTGCAGTCAGCGCCTGTCAGGAACTGGAGAAGCGGGGAGTTCTGGAGGCACGCCCACGCTCCGGCTTCTATGTGCGCCAGCTGCCGGCGCTGCGCGAGCCGCCACGTCTGAGCCTGGTCAGCCGCTCGCCCAGAGCAGTGAGCGGTCAGGACCGCGTGCTGCGACTGGTACAGGCAGTCAATGACCCCGGCATCGTCAATCTGGGCGCGGCCGTCCCCAATCCCGAGCTGATGCCGACTGCCGCCATCGAGCGCGCATTCCGCACCGTATTGCGCGAACAGCGCCGCCGCTGCGTGGGCTATGAGTTTCCGCCAGGAGCGCTGGAGCTGCGCACACAGATCTCCCGGCGCCTGGCAGGACTGCAGTGCGCCGTTCTGCCCGAGGATGTCCTCATCACCAACAGTTGCCAGGAGTCCATCACCATTGCGCTGAAGCTGCTGACGCGCCCGGGCGACACCGTGGCGCTGGAGTCGCCCACGTACTACGGACTTCTGCAGGTCATTGAATCGCTGGGACTGAAGGCCCTGGAGATTCCCACCGACCCGGTAACGGGCATCTCCCTGGAGGCACTGGAGCAGGCGCTGGAGCGCTGGCCCATTGCCGCCTGCGTGCTGATTCCGAATTTTTCCAACCCCCTGGGCGTGTGCCTGTCGGACCAGCGCAAGCAGGACGTGTTGCGCCTGCTCAGCGACTTTCGGGTGCCGCTGGTGGAGGACGATATTTACGGCGATCTGCCGCTGACGGGACCTCGGCCCCGGCCCATCAAGTCCTGGGATGTGGATGGCCTGGTCTATTACTGCGGGTCGAGCTCGAAGTCGCTTTCAGCAGGGCTGCGGGTTGGCTGGCTTGTGCCTGGCAGTATCAAGGACAACGATCGTTCACGGGCGGACTACCTGCAATACATGAACACCGTGGCGGTTTCCACGCCCTCGCAACTGGCCCTGGCCCACTATCTGCAGAATGGTCACTACGAACGCTATTTGCGCAAGATGTGTGCGCAGCTGGCCATGGCAGTAGCCCGCATGACGGACCGGGTCACGCAGTTGTTTCCGCCGCAGACGCGGGTGTCACGCCCGGCTGGTGGTTTTGTGCTGTGGGTGGAACTGCCAGGCAACGTTGACACCACGGCGCTGATGGAACAGGCCCTGGCATTGGGCGTCAGCTTTGCGCCCGGTGCGCTGTTCTCGGCTTCCGGCAAATACACGCACTGCCTGCGCCTCAATTGCGCCGTGCACTGGGATGCCCGCACGGAGCGCGCCCTGGTGGCACTGGCGGGCTTGTTGTAAGCGCAAATAAAAAGGCCGGAGCCAACGCACACGGCGTTCGCTCCGGCCCTTGCTTCAGGCGTCAGACCTGACGCTTACGCGCCCGGCTGCCAGTCCATGGACACCCACACCTGACGACCCCAGGGGGCAGACAGACGTGAGGCAAATCCGCCAATGATCGGCAGACGCTGCGGGCGAATGTCGAACAGGTTGCTGATACCCGCACTCACCGTGATCGTGCTGTCGAAGTACTGATCGAAGGTGTAGGCATACTGAGCATTGGTGATGGTCTCAGAATCGATCTTGCGATCGACCATGCGCAGCCAGCCGTCATTGTAGCGGTCGATTGGGCGGTCATCGAACTTCACGCCGCTGCGATAGTTCGCAGAAATGCTGGCACTTTGATTGCCACGGAACCAGTTGACTCGCAGACTGCCTTTTACATCCGGCAGCGGCGGCACAATACCAGTCTGAGCGTTCAAGTTGCCAAGGGCGTCAATCAGCACGCCGGTGTTGTCCTTGTACTCGTAGTTCATGTAATAGGACGCTTCCAGAGTGGTAGTGAACGAGCCGATGTCGCCCGCATCGTAGGTGTAACGCACTTTGGCATCGACCAGGTCAATGAACACCGACGCAATGTTCTGCGCCTGACGGAAGATTGTGTCTACAGACATGTCAGCCGGGTCGCGCAGTACCGGGTTGCCTGAACCGGCGATTCTACGCAGGTAGGAATCCGCTGCCGCACGGTCTGCCGCATTGGCAGGATTGTACGTGGCAGTGGTACGACCTGTGGCCTGCAGGAACTCGCGGAACTGGTCATACACGGTGTCCGTATCGTCCAGTGTGCGGATACGGTCGATGTAGGACACGCTCTGGTAGTCCATGCTGACGCTCAGATCTTCAATCCCTTCGTAGGTGAAACCGAAGTTCTTGATGGTCGACGTTTCTGGCGCCAGGTTCGGGTTACCGGCCTGGCAGGTAGAGGAGCCGATCAGAGAGGCATTGAAGAACGGGTCGTTGCCGGAGAAGGCTTCACCGCACAGCTCGTTCGGGATGAACGGACGGGCCTGTTCAGGCGTTGGCGCCAGGAAGCTCTCGCCCCATGATGCACGCAGTGCCAGACCATCCATCGCTTCCCAGCGCAGAGCGACTTTCGGCGTGGTGGATTCCAGACCGAAGTCGGTGAACTGCTCGTGACGTACTGCGGCCTGGGCTGTCAGAGACTCCAGAATGGGCACTTCCATTTCCACGAACACCGCACGCACGGCACTGAAGTACTCGGAATCCTTGCGCACAGGCGTGGTGATATCCACGTTGTAGTTGTTGCCGACGGCAGACAGCGGGTTGGCAAAGTCCTGCACAATGCTGTCGCGCCACTGGAAGCCAGTCGCCATGGAGACGGCACCCGCTGGCAGATCGAAGAGTTCACCGGTGATGGTGACCTCGGCGATGTCCAG
>CAISYX010000110.1 GCA_903889815.1 uncultured Gammaproteobacteria bacterium | reverse complement strand
TGGTGATCGTAGCTCAGTTGGTAGAGCCCCGGACTGTGACTCCGGTTGTCGTGGGTTCGAGCCCCATCGGTCACCCCAATTTCCCTCTTCACTGACGACTTGAGTTCAGTGCCTGGACCTCGATTGGGGGTATAGCTCAGCTGGATAGAGCAACGGCCTTCTAAGCCGTGGGTCGCACGTTCGAGTCGTGCTACTCCCGCCAATATCGCAACGCCCCCGTCCGATTTCCTTGTTTTTTCGCGCTCAGGCAATTCGACTGAGCCACGTCAGATCTCGTTTCTACCCGCTGCCTGAATGATATGGTCCGCTGCCCTGAAGGCCAGTGCCATGATCGTCATTGTTGGCTGTCCGCGACCTGATGTCACCATGCTGCCACCGTCTACCATGAACAGGTTCGGTACATCGTGAGAGCGATTGTAGCGGTCTACCACTGAGGTCGCTGGATCATTGCCCATTCGGCAGGTTCCAAGCAGATGTACACCACCCGTCTGGCCATTTCGAGCGTAAGAGCCAACCTTCTGGATTGCGCCGACTGCATCCAGCATTTCCATTGAAATATCATGGAAGAACTTCATGGTGGCAATATCGTCTGGATGGTTCATGAAGGTAGTTCGAAGTGCCGGGCGGCCCCACTTGTCCTTGACCTCTGGATCGAGAGTGATGTTGTTTGAGGACAAGGGCAACGTGGTGCAATGGCCATTGAAAGAGGCCGTGTGTGTGAACTCCTCCTTCAAACCGCGTTTGAAATCGCTGCCCCAGCTTGCGCCAGAGAACGTACCACCGCGCATGGCGGCTGCCATGGGCAAACCCCGGAAGAGAGAGCGCGAGTCGATGCCGCCGCCGCCGTAGAAGCCATGCTTCGGATCGATACTGTAGAAGTCGTGAATCACCCGCGTGGTCGCAATACTCTTGTGAGCATTGACCTCTTCTGGAAACAGACCCGCCGCATTTGACGAACCATTGAACATCAGATTCCTGCCCACCATGCCGCTGGAGTTCGCGAGCCCGTCGGGAAACTGCGCCGAAGCCGAGAGGAACAGAAGTCTTGGAGTCTCCGCGCCATTGGCGCACAGCACCACTGCTTTTGCTTTCTGCGCCTGTTCAGTGCCATCTTCTTCCCAGTACACCACTTCATTGGCACGCCCGTTTTCGTCCGTATTGACTCGTGCAACAGTACATCCTGTGCGCAGTTCGCAATTGCCAGTTGCAAGTGCCTGCGGAATCATGGTCACTGCTGTGGATGACTTGGCAGCGACTTCGCAGCCAAAGCCGTTGCAGAATCCGCAGTGTATGCATGCAGGTCGTCCATTCAAGGGTTTGGAAAGAATGGCAACTGGCGCTGGGAAAGGGGTGTAGCCCATGGCCTTGCCCGCTCGCTCCAGGAGAACGCCCGCCGATTTCACAGGCATGGGTGGACAGGGATAGTCACGGGAACGGGGTGGGTCCCAGGGGCCGGCCAGACCGGAAACGCCGATCTCCCAGTCCACCTTCGTGTAATAGGGCTCCAATTCGTCATAGGTAATAGGCCAGTCTGCGAAGTTGGTACCTGCGATGGTGCCACGGACGCTGGCCTCATTGAAATCGATCGGGTGCAGCCGCCAGAAATTACCCGAGAAGTGGACGCTGCTGCCGCCTACGTTGTGGGCGTAGCCCAGCGGTGCGCCATCAACAAGCTCTGCCTTTTCGTGCTCATAGCGTCTGAAAGTCTGCGGGTGTCCCTTTCGGCTGCCCCACACAAGCTCTTCATTCTGCGTGTAGGACCACTCGTCGTGGCGAAAGTCGCCGGGTTGCAGATAGGGTCCCTGTTCAAGCACAACCACCGAGAAACCTGCTGTCGACAATTCTCTCGCCATGATGCCGCCGGCCGCGCCGGAACCCACAATCACGAAATCCACTTCTTCGCGTGTAGGGAAACTTGCCTGTGCCATGATTATTCTCCTTTCGCCATGTAGTCCGCGTCATAAAAGCCGAAAGGCGGCTCCCAGACATGTCTGTGCTCGAAACCGATGAGATTCCAGCCCGCGTGGTCGCGATTGCCACCATACTCCGGCAACGAAAACATGCCGGCGATCGTCATGTAGCGCATGGTGCCGAAGAACTCCGTGTCTTCGATGCTGACGAGCAGGGCGTCCTGCTGTTCTGGTGTCAGCGCACTGAAGCTGGCATTGCCATGCGCACTCTGTGCGGCAGCTTGTAGTGCTGCCAGTCCCTCCCGCATTGGTGCGAGGACTTCGGTTCTGGAAGTTCCGAGGACATTGTCGATGAAGTAGATCACGCCAGCTTCCGTTGCACCGGGTGTTTCGTCGGTCGGAATGATGCGTGCTGCAATGGCCGCAAACTCCCGGGCCTCATCGTTGCCAAGAACCTTGAATGCGCTGTTCTCCAGCATGGCTTCGCTCGCAGCGGCGCTGCTGCTCATGATGGCAGGCAAAGAAAGCACGATCAGGGAGTTGCGCGCGGCGATACCGGTCTGTCGCAGGAATGCACGTCGGGATAGCTGGATATCGTTCAATGTGAGACTCCTGAGCTGATGGAAGATCGCAAAAACTGCAATGAATATTGTGGAACTCGCTCGAGTCTATTGAAGGAAAAATGTGCTGTAAAATGAAAAACAGCAGGTTTTTCTTTTATTTCTTTAAAAGAATGAAAGGTTCAGAAATATGCTTTTTGGTGGTGCGCCGTGCCTCATTTCAGGGCTGAATTGTGCACCACAAGACTGCAGCAGTGCGCCAAAATTGCGCGCGAGTGGAAAGGGGATTCTGAGAAAATGCAAGGAGCAGGTTGGGGGGCTTCCGAGATTGTCGGTGTCTGTGCCGGCAATCCCGGATCAATGAGTCTTACAGAGAAGATACAAACGCTGCGAGGTTGCTGATGTCGCTGTCAGCCAGCGGTGTTGCGACGCCCCACATCAACGCGCTCTGTTCGCCGCGTGTCTCGCGGTTCTTGTATGCGGTCAGTGCTGTAGTGAGAAATGCCACATCGCGTCCCGCCAATTTTGGGCCGACGCCACCTTCACCCGCAGTGCCGTGGCAGGACTGGCAAGCTGCATAGGCTGCTTTACCCAGTTCTACCGGATTCATTGCCGCCGTAGCTTCTGCTTGCGCGCGGGCCTGTTCTACGATCGTGCCATTGCTGGCCAGGTAGTCCTGGTAGCACTCTCCAATGCAGAGATTCGTATCGGGACGAT